>QMRZ01000041.1 GCA_003649495.1 Thermoprotei archaeon
TATTGTTAGGCGCAGCTCGTACGAGTCCCCGTACGACGCCCTCAGCACCCCCCTGCTATCCTCGCTAAACGATGCGCGCACTAGCGCCGCCATCTCCTCCCGCCTATCCTCGAGGAACCAGCCGAAAACCGCTAAGTTCCCTCTCACCCTCAGCTTAGCGCTCCCCCTCACCCCCTCGAGCTTGTAGAGTAGCGAGTCGCGATGGGCTGCCAGCGTCTCGCGTAGCAGGGCGCCGCCAGCCTCCAGGGTTCTGTATGCTGCTCCATCGATCCACACGTGATCCCGCACCACGACCTCGGGCTCCACGATCTCGAGCAGAGGCCTGGACTCGAAGTACTCGCCGAAACTGAAGAATCCGATGCCCCTCTGCGAGAGCTGAGCCGCTACTAGGTTGCCCACCACTTCCCCCTTGCCGCGGAGCTTTAGAACAGCAACCACGGCAGCCTTAGCTGACGGCCACCTAATATGTGTTAACTGTCGACCCGTGGTGCCCAGCTCGTGGTTGACTACTTCCTGGGGCATGCGGTACGGGATACCTCCTCGCGTTCATCTACTCGAGTTCACGTAGGTGCTGCTCGCCGTGGTGGCTAGGCGGGCCCTGGTGACGCTGACTGATCCAGCGTGGCCAGCCCTGCTGGCAGACCTCACCCCGCGGGCCATGAGGGGCGGGGTGTACTCACTGCTAGAGGTTCTCGCCGCGCTCTCTGGCTCCGCCGGCTCAATGGCTGGGGGCTACCTCTTCGACCTGGACCCAGCGCTCCCCTTCTGGGCCTTCATCCACCTCTGCGCCGCCGAGCTACTAGTGCCCTACCTCCTCATCCGCGAGCCTGAGAGGCCTGGGGAGTAGGCCAAGTTTAGAGTGTGCATATACAAGCTTTATACCTCGTGGCGCGCCTGGAGGACCCATCGCTCGGGAGGTGCATCTATATGCATTACTGTATTACGGATGTACCACCATGGTATTACGGCCCCCTTAGTGGGTTAGGCAGATCATGGCAATCCTAGACTGGCTAAACGTGAGGTGGCGTAGGGCGGCCTGCGTCGCGGCGGCGCTGGCCGGCCTACTCCTGATGCTTGCATCCAGGTCATTCATCCCCCCGATATTCGCGGCAGTGGCGGAGCTGGCTGGAGTCGCCCCCGGGGAGGCCATGGCGCTGACAGGCCTCATAACCATGACGGCCGGCATAGCTGGGCTTAAGCTTCAGGAGGAGTAGCGGTAGCTGAACACTAGCCATGTGCCCAGCTGCCGTTATGTAGCTGACGCGCTATTGAGGCTTAGCCGCGATGCAGCATGGGAAGCGAAGGTGTGAACTCAAGGAGGGGACTCTATAGTATAGGGTATGGTTCTACTGGTGAGGCTCCGCGGGTTTTGTGGAGCACAGCCCTCTCTCCATAGGGGGTGGGGTGTCGTGGTTGAGGGCTGTGCATCCGTGTTTGTGGGGTAAGGCGTGGGGCTCCTCCCCTAGGAATACTTAAATACATGTAAGTATGTAATACTCGATGTCGATTGAGGATCGTGTTAGGGAGTTCATTAGGGAGGTTGAGGCGGAGGAGTCCAGGATCAGGAAGATGGTAGAGGAGGTGGTGAAGAGGGCTGAGGGGATCCGCGAGGTGGCGAGGGAGGATGCTAGGAGGGCTCTGCGCATGCTGGAGGAGCTCAGGGCTGATATAGCCGCGATTAAGGCCAGCATAGCGGAGGCGAGGGGGCGCTTGAGGGGCGAGCTGATGGGCTTGAGGGGGAGCTTAATGGGGCTTGAGCCTGAGCTTAGGGAGAAGGCGCTGGAGCTGTTGGAGGAGGCCAAGGAGGCGCTATCAGATTTCGAGGATAGGCTTGGGGAGGAGGTTGTTGAGCTGAGGGAGATGCTCAGCGACTTGAGGAGCTTGGCCAGAGACCTGCTGAGGGCTAGGCGGCGGGCGGCCATCAGGAGGGAGAGGGGCGAGTCAGTGGTGATCTCCTCGATCAGGCTGCCGCAGGGTGATGTGGAGATGATAGACCTGCTGGTTGAGGCGGGGGTGTTCAGGAGTAGGAGCGAGGCTGTGGCCTACTTCACGCATAAGGGGCTTGAGGCTAGCAGGGACCTCCTGGAGCGCGTCAAGAGCAAGGTTGAGGAGCTGAAGAGGATTCGCGAGGAGCTAGTCAAGGAGTTCAGGATGGAGGGGCAGGCCTAGCCTTTTTACAGCTGCCAGCTCTTGAGAGTGTGCTGGAGGAGCTGGCTCAGTCCATGCGCGCACGCCTTGAGCAGGTGCTCAGGGAGGAGCCGGGCCTGGCTGGGAGGCTCGAGGCTGCCGCGGCGGCGGCGTGCAGGGCTGTCTCCCTCCTCCCCGGAGAGATGGAGCCGTGGAGGTCAGCGGTCCTAAGCCTCGTGCCCACCGGGGTTTACCTGCTGTGTGCTGGGCTAATACCCCAGGCTGGGTTCTCGCTAAGGCTAGCGGTTGAGGCGATGGTGCAGCTCCACTACTTCGTGTGGCAAGCCTCGAGGCGAGGCGCCGAGCTCGGGGACTTGCTGAGCCAGTGGTCCAGGAGAGGGCGGGCATTCACGCTGAAGATGCTGCGCAGCGTCCCCGGCATACCGGGCGTCTACAGGAGGCAGCTGGCGAGGACCTACCTCGAGCTCGCGCACCTGACACACCCCTCGGCCGAGGCCCTAAAGCTGGCCGCCAGCAGCCCGGGCCCTGGCGTGTTAGGCGACCTCGTGGTGCGCGCGCTGGACTTCATAGCCTACCTAGCGCTCCACCACGCCCCCCTCAGGGAGGCGAGCCAGCTACTCGATGCCCTGGCGGAGGCGGGCCTTGAGCGGAGCCAGCGCTACCTGGCTAAGCGCCTGGGAGCTCGCTGAGCCCGGCAAGCCTTATATGCCGCGCCCCCAAGTTGGCGCGTGAAGCTGCCGCCCCTGTACTCGGAGTACGCCAGGTACTACGACGTGATATACGGGCGGTACCTGAGGCAGAGAGTACCCCGGCTGGTGGACTTCGCCGTGGAAGTCTTCGGGAGGGAGGCTGAGCGAGAGGTGAGGGATGTCCTCGACATAGCGTGCGGCACTGGGGGGCCCACGGTGGAGCTGGCTAGGCGTGGCTTCAATGTAGTGGGCGTGGATGTGAGCCCAGCGATGATCGAGATAGCTAGGAGGCGGGCCGCGGAGGCTGGGGTGGACGTGTGCTTCGAGGTGATGGACATGAGGGAGCTGAGATTCGAGGAGGAGTTCGACGCTGTCACCTGCTTCTTCACGAGCATAAACTACAACGTGGCGGATGAGGATCTCCAGCGCACCCTGAGGGGCGTGCTCAGGGCGCTCCGCGGGGGCGGGGTCTTCGTAGCTGACGCGCCCAACCCCCTGGCATCTGAGCAGTGGCTGCGGGGAGTGCCGTCTGTGTGGCGCGTGGATGAGGAGGGGATCTCCATACTCGTGATCGACGCCGTGAGCATGAGCAACGTATCGGGGCTGATAGACTGGAACAGGACTCTCCTGATAAGCGAGGGAGGGGTGCTCAGGATGGTGGCTGACGGGCACAGGCTCAGGGCCTACACGGCTGGCGAGCTGAAGCTACACGCCAGGATCGCGGGCTTCAGGCGGGCGAGGGTGTACGGTGACATGAGGGTGACTGAGGAGGAGCCCACTAGCGCGAGGAGGCTGTTCCTGGTGGCGGTGAAGTGAGCTAGGGGTGGAGCTGGCTAGGCGATGTCGAACACCTTCACCACCCTGTATGCCACCTCGCCCCCCGCGGGCTCGGCTATTAACAGCTCCCCGTTATTGAGGAGACTCCAGCCCCCGCTACAGGTCCTCTCCGAGGCTACAACCAGCGTGTCTCCCTCGTGCCTGTAGGCCATCCTGAAGTACTCGGCGTCACGGTAGCAGAGGGACTTCATGTCCCGCCCCTTGCGGTAGAGGGTGAGGGCGTAGAGCCTGACGCCGTCGCTGAATATCGCGTTGAGGCTGCTGTAGGGGGTGTCCCGCCCAGAGCCGCTCGCCCTGAGGGCGCGCCAGAGCGCTGCCTCAACCTCCCTGAGGGCCTCCACCACGTCGCCGCACTCCTCGAGCGCCTTCACGAGGTGGGCGAAGTACACCTCGCTGTCGTTAACCCCCTTTATGATGCGGCGGTACTCGCCCAGCATTGCGGCCGCCTCATCGGGGACGTATATCGTGCCGTTATGGGCGAAGAGGTACCTCCCGTGGTGGAAGGGCTGCGTGTTCTCGAGGCCTATGAGCCTCTCCCTCGGCAGGCCGCGGGGGTTGCTGGCCTTCCTAACGTGCGCTATTATGATGTGGGACGCGGCCTGGGACGCGACGCGCTTGAAGCGCTCCGCCTCCTCCCAGACGGGCCTTGGGCTCTTCACCACCCTGGGCTCGCCACAGGCGTAGTAGCCTACTCCCCACCCATCGCCCTGATCCCCCTTGATTGCCTGGGCCAGGAGGGAACACTCGTCCTCAACCAGGTACTTCGCGGCGTCCACAGGCCTAACCGATATCAGGCCCAGCATCCTGCACATCCCACCGCCCCCCAGCTCCAGCCGCTACTGAGCTTGCATTGATGGACCACCTCGCTTTAACCTTTCGCTGGCGCACCGGTTATTAAGCCCCAGCCCCCGGGCTAGTCCGATGAGCGTGGAGGAGAGGGTGCTGGGCGTCTTCGAGGGGCGTGATGTGGGGGTGCCCTTCAACATTAGGCACGAGTACTGGTACTACGTGAACAGGGCTGCGGGGACCCTGCCCCCCGAGTACGAGGGCCTCGACCTGGCGGATATATGCTGGAGCTGGGGGGCTACGTGGAGGTGCTACAGCGGCTACTACGTGGAGAGCTGCGTCAGGGTCAGCTACGAGGGGGCCTCGTTCAGGGTCGAGAGGAGGGGGAGGAGGGCTGTCGTGACTATCGAGACTCCGCGCGGCCTCCTCAGGAGGGTGGTCGCCTACGACCAGTGGGGCCTCTCCTCTCAGACCCTGGAGTACCCTGTGAAGTCGCTGGAGGACTTCAGGATCCTCGAGAGCCTCCTGGAGGGCGTCAAGGTGGAGTTCGACGAGGAGGCTTATGAGAGGCTGAGGCGGAGGGTTGGGGATAAGGGCTTCGTCACATACTTCTTCCCGCACAGCCCGCTGCAGGCCCTCTTCCTCGACTGGATGGGCATACCGGCGACTATCAGGATGCTGAGGCTCGAGAGGGGGAGGGTTGAGGAGCTGATGGAGGTGATCCACGAGCACAACTGGAGGTTCTACGAGGCGCTGGCCAGGTCCCCCATCAGGATCCTCAACTTGGGCGAGAACATAGACGTGCGGATAACGTCGCCCGAGCTCTTCAGGAGGTACTGCCTCCCGGTGTACCGGGAGGTGGCGGACTACCTCCACGGCTTCGGCAAGTACGTCCACGTGCACGTCGATGGCTACGCTAGGCAGCTGCTCCCCCTCCTGCGCGAGACTGGGCTGGATGGCATTGAGGCGCTGACGCCGAAGCCGGCGGGGGACTTCACCCTGGAGGAGGCCAGGGCCGCCCTGGGCGATGAGATGGTGATCCTGGACGGCATCCCCTACCTCCTCTTCCTCCCCCACGTAAGCGTCGACGTCCTCGAGAAGTTTGTGAAGAGGATAGTCGAGCTCTTTGAGGGGAGGCTTATCTTGGGGATATCTGACGAGCTGCCGCCACCAGCGGACGTGGAGAGGGTAAAGCTGGTATCCCGGCTACTTGAGAAGTTGGGCAGGGGGTGAGGGGCGGCCTAGCCTTCAGGCGCTCCCGAGGAGGGCTCCGCGTTGAAGAGAAAGCATAGCGCACCCCTAATTGTAGCGCTCATGGCCGGGTACTCCAGGAGCCCAGCATGTACGGCGATGAGGAGCTGGCCAGCTGCCTCGAGCGCTAGGGGCATCATCCAATGTGAGGGGGATGCCTGTCCTGAGGTGTTAGGGCTACATCATCAAGGCCCTAATGGGTCTCAGCTCCCTCTTAAACGGGTCTAGGATGAGGCCGAATATCTCCAGGGTTACGATCCCTAGCAGGTTCTCATCCCCATCCTCGCCGAGCACCACGGGCGTATGCCTCTCCCCGTATCCCGGGAGCTCCAGTAGTGCCTCCGATATCCTCCTTTTAATGACCGTCCCATCAGCTAGCACGAACTCCATCTCGCCGAGAGGCCTCAAGCCAAGCTCCTCCCATACGCTCTTGGCTAGAACAGTGTAGGTCGCGCCTGAGTCCACCAGGAACCTAACCCTCACCTCTCTCCCCTTATGCTTCACGATGCCATCGATGAATACTAGCCCCATAGCACCAGGCAGTCAACAACGGGGCGCAGTAATTAACTTATCCGCCTAGCTTGAGTAGTACAATAGGGGATTTCGCGATTAGAGGATCGATTTCGACAGAAGGAGGACCGTAATAATCGTGCCGCAGCTCCCCGCTAAGCAACTCGTTCATGAATGTTCCATGGATAAGCGGGGAATAGCCTTTGGAGGGAGTTAAGCCTTAGAAACTAGCAACCCGCAACACTACGGTGTTGAGCTATTTCCTGCCAGCGACTACGTAGAAGTCGCTCTTCTCAAATACCTCAGTATCGTGAAAGCCTACGCCTCTAAAAGCCTCGACCACCTCGTCTACGCGCAACATCAGCTCCGTCCTCCTTAGGAACCCTGTCAACTCCTCATACTCCTGAGAGGTGAGGGCGTCAACGACTTTGCCGAATACAGAGTAGCGGGGATTTAAGTACGCCTTTTCCCAGGCCCCAGATACCGCTAAGTAGCCCCCCGGCCTTAACACTCTATGCGCCTGCCCCATAACCCTCCTAAATCCCACCATGTTCCCCAGGCCAAACCAGGACTCCACGACATCGAAGACGCTATCCCTGAAGGGCATGTTCAACGCGTCTCCAACCACTAGGTGTACATTACCGCCTATCCTGAAGTACCTCAGCTTTCCCCTGACAGCTCTTAGGTTGACGTAGGATATGTCCAGGGCGAGGAGGATCTTATCGGGCCACTTCCGCGTAATGTACATCAACATCGCGCCAAGGCCCGTACCCGCGTCCAACACTTTCTCGATCATCTCCGCCCTGCTCATCGCTACGAAGGCATCCCATAATTCACTCAAATCTCCGCTGGCTACCCGCTCCTCCCTAATTCTCTTCAACCTATTTTCCCAGTACTCCCTAGAATCTCTACGCTCACCCTCTCGTAATTCCTCCTGGGTGAGGAGCAGCTCTCCCGGTTTAAGCTCGACAGGCTTAAGCTCACCCTTTGCTAAGCGCGGGATAGCCTCCTTTAGACCGTACCTCTCCTCAGCTTTCGTGAGTTCAACCGATATCCAGTCGTAGGGCTTAACGCGCCGGGGGGTTAGTATTGGCAGGAAGCCTATTATAGGGTACTCACGGCCGCACTTCTCACACATGAGCACGCCCTCCCTAGCCTCGCCGCGCTCAAAGCTGAAGTCCCGGAGCATCAGGCTGCTATGGCACGCCGGGCAAACCACGTACTCCAGTAGGGGAGCGCCTCAAGCTATCACTCTTGCTGACGACTCCTTGGGCAGCACCATCCCCACGAGGATTCCTCCGGTCAATTATGGTAATCCGAGTCGTCGTGAGATAGCCTCCACAGCTACTGAGCTCTCAGGTGGGGGGCTCGTTGAGTCATGTAGGCTTGTCCTCCTCTATCACCCTAAAGCCCAGTAGTCTAGCTAAGTCTATGAAGTCATTCCTATAATCTCCGACTACGCTTACCCTATGCCACCCGAAGCTGGGCTCCCACCTCACGAGAATCGCATCTACGTTGGCCTCAGCGGCCACCTTAGTTCTACACGCCCTCTCATCCTCCACGTTAGCCACTATCCTCCCGGAGTGTATGCTCATGGCCCTCTGGGCCACGTTGAACTTCACCGTAGTTATCGGCTCCCCCACTGGCCAGTAAGCTTGTACCGCGGCGCCAGCCCTCTCTTCCGAGTGCGTCCTGATCCTGTAGGGCATTGTAGCTCCATCCCTCCCGTAGACCTTGGCCGCCGCCAGGCAGTGGGCGTAGATTATCCACCCCCTCCCCTGATCTATCACGGGGTCTGAGACGAAGCCGGGCCTCCCAGTCAGGAACTGCACGGCAGCCTGAGTCACGCAGGAATCTAGATCCGCCTCGCACGTGGCTATGTAGCCCTCGTTCAGTAGCTGGAAGAACCCCAGGCAGGGATACGCCGGTAGGCCCTTGTGGCCCGGCGGGAAGCAGTCTACCGTGATGGCCTCTGCGCCATACCTCCTCATGAGCTTCTTCAAGGCTATGTACATCCTCGCGGCCTTCACCACCTCCTCCTCATCCGCCTCAACCGACTTAGCCCCCGATACCCACCTCTCGGCGACCTCTCTAGCCTCACGCATGTCGGCCTCCTCGTACTCGCCGCGAAGCTCGTCGACCGTAACGCGGATCAGCTTAGAGCCGAGGGCCTCGGAGAGGGCTTTCTCGTAGGAGTCGAACCATCCTGGGAAGTCCCTCCTCACCACCACGATCCTCAAGTTCCTCAGCTTGTGAAGGACGTACAGGAGCCTCACCTTCCGCGCTACGTCGCTGAAGTTCGAGGAGGCTACCCCAGCCACCCTATAGCCCCTCCCCCTCAGCCACGCGTAGGAGAGTATGAACTCGCCAGATCCGCAGAATACATCGTCCACAAGCACTACGGGCTTGCCGGTCTCGGCGATGGCCTGCGCGATGCCAGCGCTCCAGAGCCCTAGGTACCACACGACGAAGCCCACGACGCTCCTCATCTCCTCCGACAATATCCTCTTGACGTCCTCCAGGGAGTGGAGCTTAGACTTGTCCACAGCGAAGCGCCTAAGCCATTCCGAGGCGTAGTACACTACCTCATACACGAACTCCGCTTCTGGGACAGCCTCCCTAAGCCTACTCACGAGCTCCTCAGCTCTCCTCTCGTAGTCGTAGCCCACGTGCGGCCACGTGGGAGCATCAGGGGGAGAAGCCGAGAATATCACGCCTATCTTCGCCTTATTGCCTCTCGAGAAACAGCCCGCCACGAGCTAATCACCCAAAGCCGGAGATTTAAGCGTTGAGGAGCCGCACATCCTCCTCGGGAATACGAGTCCGCGGGTTAACGCCGGAGCAGCTGATGAGGAGCCGTGAATAGCTGCTGTGATCGTGTCATGATTACAGCTCTCTGGGGTCCATTACTTTTAGCATAGGGACCCTCCTGTAGTCCTCGTCTACCGAGATTATAGCTCCATCGTGGTGGAGCGCCGATGATGCGTGGAGGGAGTCGAAGTACGTGAGCCCATAAGCCTCCCGCAGCCGCTCGCACTGAGAAGCACGCTTGAGGTGAGGGGGACCTCTCCTAGGCCGGGGATGCTCCTCAGCGATATGACGTCATCGGCTATCTCGCGGCTGCTGTAGCCCCTGGACCTCATCACAAGCTCGTACTCCAGGTAGGCTGAGGCGGGGATCGACACGTTGGACAGCTCGCCGCTGATTATCTTCTCGAATAGCCTGCTGGCCGCCGCGTGTAACTTATCAGCTCTGTTCAACAGGGCTAGGATCATGTCAAGCTCTATCACCGGCACCCGCCTCACCCAGCACCAGCCTGTCAGCGAGCCCTTCAGAGCTCTCGTAGGAGATGCGGGGATCGTTGTACTTCCCCCTCAAGTGCTTTAAGGGGTTCTTCAAGACCCTCACGATTATCACGCCCCTCTCCCTGTCAGGCTCCCAGAGGAGCAGATCTCCCTCCTCGATGTTAAACTCCCTTCTAATCGCACCCGGTATGTTAACCAGTCCCTTCCTGGACACCTTGGTGGTTATCACGTCCCTACCCACGAGAGCCGCGAATGCTAAGAGCTTACAAGCCTTGCTAAGAATTTGAGGTGAATCTAAGCAATTGACCAGGATATAAGTCATTGCCGTAGCTTTAAACTGGAGGAAGAGCCTCTCCACAGATAGCGTGGCCATAGCCTCTCAGGAGTTTAGCAACTTTCGAGGCAACTAAGGGTGAGGAGCCCGGGTTCCCCGGCTTAAGCTGTCAGAGCATTTAGCCGCAACACTAGAAGCTGATTAGGGCTTGCTAACTTAAGCCGCTGAGCACCGGCTTATGGCGGTAGCCAACGCCCCAGTGGGGCACTAGTAGGAGAGGTGTGCCTAAAATACCTGCCGTGGGGTGGGATAGTGCTGGGGGTGATAAGGGTTATTAGCGTGGCGCACGCCCTAGGGGCGGTGCCAGCATGGAGAAGCTTAAGATAGCCTTTATAGGAGCTGGGAGCGCGATCTGGTCTAGCACGATAGTGATCGACCTCCTCATCAACGAGGGCCTCAAGGACAAGAGCTTGGAGATCTGGCTGATGGATATAAGTGATTGGAGGCTGGACTTGATCTACGGCTTCGCTAAGAGGTACGTTGAGGAGATGAAGTCCAGCGCGAGGGTCTTCAAGACTAAGGATAGGAGGGAGGCTATCAGGGATGCTGACTTCGTGATTAACTCTGCGATGGCCATGGGCCACTCCTACTATGAGGAGATGAGGAGGGTTTCTGAGGAGCACGGGTACTATAGGGGGATTAA
>QMRZ01000042.1 GCA_003649495.1 Thermoprotei archaeon
GCCCCACGGTATTGGCTGGCCTGGGCTTCTGCCGTTTACTAGCATGTTTGCAACCTCGAAGCGTAGGGGCTCCGGGGGTATCACCACGGCGGGCACAGCCTTACTCCAGTAATCCCTGAGGTCAGCAATGCTGAATGCCAGGTAGTCGCCGAAAGGTATGACGGACCATATGTAGCCGACAGGGTTGTTGTGGGCCGCGGCGTGCATCGTCAGGTAGCTGTGCATGCCCATGAACGTGAAGACAGTGAACATGAAGACCCACTCCTGGGGCGTCAGCCTCAGCTTGGGGTTGAGCCTGCCTAGGGCCTCGAAGATCGCTACGAGGTATATCATCGGCAGGATGAAGGTGCCGAAGGTCCCTGGCTTATCGGTGTACAGGCCCACTATGACCGATAGGAAGGCCCAGAGCAGCGCCAGGGGAATCGTTATCGCTATTGATCGAGCAGTGAGCCCGGGCAGGAACTCTACAACCTCCTTCCTCTCCTCGCTCGCCACGACTCATGGGAGAGGGGCGCGCTATTTAAGCATTTGCGTTAACTTTTTAAGATAGTCGTCGAGGCCCCCCTACCATGGCCATACCCAGGAGGCCTTGGACAGCAGTGTCAGCGCTGTGCCTATGGCCACTATGATGCCTATCCCTGCCAGGAAGCCCGCGATCACTACTGCCCTTATGCTGGCCCACTTCTCCCTCCCCATGACTCTGGCGAAGACGTACTTACTGAGGAGCGACATCAGGAAGACCATTATCGTGTAGGGCGGCAGCGCGTAGGTGCCCCCCACCAGCGCGACCGGGTTTATCGGGATGCCGAGCCTCATTGCCCCATAGCCCCCGAACCCTCCGAGCAGCGCCACTCCCATCCCCAGGAATATCTGGTCGAGCCTTATTGCCACCTGCCTTGTGGCGAAGAGGCAGTCGCTAATAGCGTAGAATGGCCAGAGGCCCATGACGTAGGGGTATATGAAGGAGGGTATTGGCGCCATCCTCCAGAAGAAGTCCATGAACACCAGGCCTAGCACGGTGGTTATGATGAACGATACTATGACCGCCTTGTAGTAGTCTATCGGCCTGGTCTTGGTGAGGTAGGCAGTCTTCGTCGCGTTGACGTACCAGGGGGTGGAGAAGCCCGCTATCACTGGCGTGAAGATCCAGCCGGCGTAGCCCTGGTAGGGGCTGAAGTACACGACTGCCTTCCACATGTTGTACACGAAGTCGGGCGTGAATGTCAGGCCGAGCTCGCCGTAGACCCTGGCTCCCACGAGGGCTATCACTAGGCTGAGGACTACGGAGACGAATGGCGGTAGCCACAGCGGTATCCCGGGCACCAGCACGTAGTAGATGAGCACGCTGCCGAGGGTTGAGGCGAGGAAGACCGCGAAGAGCACGCTGGTGGGCGGGTAGCCGAGCTCCCTCCTCACGCCGCCCACCCTGGCGAGCGCCTTGAATGCATCTATGAGCTTCCTCCTCGCCACTATGAGTATGTACAGGGCGAGACCGTAGCTTATGCCCATGAAGGTTGAGAGCCACAGCCTGAGGCTGGCCCTCTGGTATATCAGGAAGATCCCCATGCCCGGCGTGTACTCCTCAACCCACTCTGGCGCGAAGTCCTTAAACACCGTGAGGGTCAGGGTGTTGCCGAAGATCCACGTGGCGAAGGACCCCAGCATCATCGAGAAGGTGACTGAGGGCGGGAGGATCATCCCGTAGAGGAAGCCCGTGGGGTCGGTGGCGATCCCTATCACGGCGCCCGGCAGGAAGTACTGCGTGTAGGGCGTCAGGTCTACCCAGGGATACGGTATCACGCGCGCGTTGGGGCCCAGTATGAAGGGCACCAGGTACAGGATGGTGCCGTAGACAGCGCCTCCAGTGAGGGACAGCAGGAAGTAGAACATGTGCTCATGCTCGCGCTCGTACAGCGTGTTTACCATCGTCGCGTCTATCTGGGCGAACGGGAAGGGCAGGGGCTCCACCTCTATGTAGAGGTAGGAGAGCAGCATGCCCAATGAGACCTCCGCAGCCACGCTGAGCCCGGCGAAGAGCACGTTAACAGCTATCGCCGGCAGCCAGTCTGGGTGGAATAGGGTCCTGAGCTTGTGCACCGGCGAGAAGGGGGGCGGCGACATCCAGATGGGCACGTACTCTCTTATGGGCTTGCCCATCAGGGTGAACTCCAGGCTGAGCGGGTTATTGACGAAGTAGCTGCGGTAGACGAGCCAGTAGTAGAGGGGGAGGGCGCCGCCGATGCCGCCGACTATCGAGTAGATGATGAAGAGCTCCTGCCTGGAGAGCTGGGTGCCGTAGATCCTGGCGAGCGCGCTGAAGAGTATCACTGTCACGTATGTGGCGGCCATGCTGGCGCCGTAGCCGACCGCCAGCCAGAGGTAGATTGAGGCGGGCATGAAGATGAGGCCCGCCATGATCATCGCTAGCACGCTCCTCCACGTCAGCCCTGGGTAGAACTCCATGGCAGAAGAGGACGCTTCTTGACCCCCCGTGGCAGAGTCCGCCGGGCTCATCCCGCTAGAGCCCTCTCACTTGGCTCTATAAAGCTTGCTGTACCTCGCAGGGAGCCCGCCACCCCCACACCACGGGGCATGCGGCGATCTCGGCACTTGCGGCCTAGCAGGGTTCAGGGCGCTACGGCTTGGATAGAAAGCTTATAAGGGCTGCGAAGAGGTTGGCATTGATGAGGTCTAGAGCCAGGTCCTCAGCAGCTTCTCAGTGCATTCTTGTGATGCTAGCCGTCATCCCGCTGCTAGCCCTGCTAGCCGCTCCCTCGCCAGCCTACCCCCAGGCCGGGGCTGACCAGCTAATCCCCCTCAACTACACGCGCATTGAGGAGACGGTGAAGCTCTTCGCCAGCTTCGGCTCCAGGATGACGGGCTACCCGGGCTACTACAAGGCCCTCAACTACATATACTCGTGCCTGAGGGGCCTTGGCCTGAAGGTCATCAACCACACCTATAAGGTCCTAGTCCCAATAGAGGAGGAGGTCTACGTAGAGGCGTTAAAGCCCTTCCACATCCGCGTAAAGGCGTACGCGCTCTACCCCAACGGCGTCAACCCCTCCCCCACGCCGCCCGAGGGCTTCGTGGGGCCACTCTACTACGTCGGTAGGGGCGACCTCCCCGAGTTCGACGGCAAGGATGTTAAGGATAGCATAGTAGCGATGGAATTCAACTCTCAGGACAACTGGCTAAACGCCGCTAAGCTGGGGGCTAAGGCGGTGATATTCATAGAGCCCAACGACACGACATACTACGAGTGCGATAAGAAGTTCCTGGAGACGCCGCTGTACTTCCCACGCCTCTACATTAAGAGGAGCGACTGGGAGCTCATCAAGAACGCAACCCTGGTCAGGGTGGTCTCCCGCGTCTCCTGGAAAGAGATTGAGGCTACTAACCTGATCGCAGTGGTGAACGGCAGCTCCCCCAATGACGTGGTGGTGCTGACCGCCCACTTCGACTCGTGGTCCGTCGTCCCGGGGATGGCTAGGAGTAAGGCTGAGGCGATCGCGCCAGCCCTCCTGCTGGAGTACGCGAGGTACCTCAAGGATCACCCGCCCAAGTACACTGTCTGGATCGTGTTCCTCTCAGGCCACTGGCAGGCCCTGGCGGGAGCCCGGGAATTCGTCGAGGACTTCTTCTTCAGCGATGATGTGTTGAGCGGGAGGATCACCATCTGGGGCCTCATAAACCTCGACATGTTCGCCAGCGATGGCGATGGCCTCCAGCTGCTGCACGCCAGCTACTACACCACATACGGCGGCAACAGCATTCACGGCGGCGGCTTCCCCAGCAGGCTCGCCTGGTTCATGAGCACTGTCAAGGAGATACTGGTGGAGGACCGCGTGAAGGCCTACGCGAGCAAGGTGCTGGGAGTCGAGAACCCTGCGGGGCTCGTGAGCACGTTCTTCACGGTCACGGGGTTCTGGGGTACTGAGCCTATACCCTACATGCTGGACTCCGAGGCTGCATCCATAAGCGGGGTGCCCGCCTTCTCGATAGTCAGCAGGCACTCTGGGAGGCTGTACGTGGGGATACCCGTGGATGATGGCAGATACGCTGACATCAGCAAGCTCCGCCCCTACCTCGACCTCGCGGTATACATCGTGGATAGGCTGCTGAACATGGAGTGGCCGCTCAGCAGGAGCGACGTCATGCCGACTCGCTATGAGCTGGCTGCCCAGAGGGGGTATCCGGGCTTCACGACGTTCTACGGGAGGGTGGTGGTTTACAACTTCACCAAGGGCTGGTATGACCCCGTGCCCAACGCGATCGTGGAGGCTCGGTTGATCACCTCCACGTATAAGCTGAACAAGATAATCGTCAAGGCGGATGAGCACGGGCGCTTCGTGATCCACGGGATACCACACGCGGGGAGGGGCGAGTACGGCGGCACAGTGATACCGTTCTCGCGCTGGGTGCTGAGGGGCTGGGTCCTTGACGATGAGGGGAACATACTGATGGCTACCGACCTAGGCCAGTTCGGAATGCAGAACTTCCCACAGATGATAATCGTGCTGCACCCCTACGAGAACGTGACCGTCGTCGTCATGAAGGCGGTGACTGTCGAGCTCTTCGACGTGAACCTGCCGACGACCGTCGTGACCCCCTGCCTCATAGACCCCAGGACCAGCTACTTCGACTGGTGGAAGCAGGTCCCCGTGATACTACAGCCCTATGACCTGCTCAGCAAGAGCATACCGCTGAGCTACGGCTTCTACTACAATGGCTGGGAGAAGGTAGCGCTAGTCTGGACTCAGCCCAACATAACGTTCACAGTAGTGGGCTACTACGGCATGGGCGAGAAAGCCGCCATGACCCCATTCCTCCTCATAACGAACTCGACAGCTGACAACACCGAGGGCTACGGCATCAGGGGCAGGTGGGGGGAGAGGATAAGGATACTCTTCACCGCCTACCAGATAGCTAATGACCTCTACTACGTGTCCTACGGCAGGTACAGGCACTTCGTCGAGAGGCACGTGGGCAGCCCGAGCGCGGACAAGACGCTGGAGAAGGCTAAGGAGTACCTGGAGAAGGCCTGGAAGGCCTACAGGGAGAAGAGGTACAGCGACGCGTACGCGTACGCCCTCGTGGCTAGGGCGTACGCATTCAAGGCCTACGATAGCGAGGTGATGCCGCTCGTCAACGACGCGGCTAGGTCGATGCTCTTCATGTTCCCGCTAGTGGTCTTCGCGGGCTTCTTCCTGGAGAAGATAACGCTGCACAGCGAGGGGGTTAAGAGGCTGGTGTTCATAGCGATCATCTCGGGCATCTTCCTCTGGATCTTCTCGCTGATACACCCGGCGTTCGCAGTCCTCAGCAACATCTCGCTGGGCATGATGGGGGCGCTGATAATGATAATCCTCCTGCTCACGGTGCTTATACTGGGCGCCGAGGGCGAGGCTGTCAGGAGCAGGATAGAGAGGAGGGTGCTGGGAGTCCACAAGGCTGAGGTCAGCAGGATGGACACCGCCATAACCGCCTTCTCCGTGGGCAGCGAGTACATTAGGAGGAGGCCGCTGAGGGCCGCGCTGATGCTGATAACACTGCTCACGATGACCATAGCCATAACTTCATTCACCTCCCTCATGCCCGCCAGAGTGACGCTGCCAGTAGCCAGGCACGGCTACCACCCAGTATTTGATGAGATACTCATCAAGATGGGGCGCGGAGTGCCGCCCAACCTGCTGTCCGACGACCTGGTCAACGTGGTTAGGGTGATCGCGGGCCCAGGCTACGAGGTGCTGCCCAGGGCCTGGGTCTACCCGCCTGTCGATAGGGCGCTCATGGCCACCGCGTTCCGGGTGACGAGTGAGGCTGGCAAGAACGGCACAGTCTACGCGCTGCTTGGGATAACGCCGCGAGAGTACGAGCTGCTGTACGCCAAGCTGACCACGGGCCTAGGCATCAGGTTTGAGGACGCCAACCACGCGGTAATAACGAGGACGCTGGCCCAGAACTTGAGCGTCACGCTGGGCGACAAGATCTACGTAATGGGCCAGGAGTTCGTGGTGACGGGAATCATCGATGCCCCGGAGGTCGTCGACAAGATGATAGAGGCAGATGGCTACAACCCGATGCCCGCTGACCCGACGTTCTACCAGCTGTTGGCCAAGGACCTGGCCGTATCGTACCAGGCCGGCGCCGCGCCGCCTAACCTGGGCGTGTCGAGGACGATAATAATACCGTACCGCAGGGCACTCGAGCTTAATGGCTACGTGGCGTCAATATGCCTCCTGCCCAAGGAGGAGGTGGCGCTCGAGGACCTCTTCAACACCGTTAAGGAGCTGGCCTTCGCCCTCGACGTGACGACGTGGTTCTCCCAGGGCGGCGCGCCGTACGTCTCATCGACGTTCACTAGCCTGGCAGTGGGCGGCTGGGAGATGGTAATGGCGGTGCTGGTGATAGGCGCGCTGAACGTGGCGACGATGGTGCTGGGCAGCTTGAAGGAGAGGACGAGGGAGATCTACGTGTTCAGCGCCATCGGCCTCTCGCCGCTGGGCGTCACGGTGTTCTTCATCGCTGAGGTGCTCGTCTACGTCACGGTCGGCGTCGTGCTGGGCTACCTACTGGGCTACGGCGTCACCCAGCTGATGGTGTTCGCTGGCGCCCTGCCCTCGACGCACGTCTTCAACTTCGCCTCAGCCTTCACGATCATAGGCACGCTGACCATAATAGCGGCGTCCCTCGCCGCCGTCATCTACCCATCCTACGTGGCGGCTAGGATAATCACGCCGTCACTGGAGAGGAGGTGGAGGCCCGGCACTAAGCCGAGGGGCGATGAGTGGGAGATACCGCTGCCGATGAGCGTGCCCAGTGACACGGAGGCTAGGGGAGTGCTCTCCTACCTCTACGAGTACTACAGCGGCGCTGGCGCCGCCAAGGAGGGCGTGCACGTAGTCAGGGAGCTCAGCGAGCCCGACTACGAGGCGATGAGGCTCACGATGACGGTGGCCCTAGCCCCGGTGGAGGCTGGAGTGAACCAGCGGGTCGAGATAATGGCGATACTCGACAGGAGCATTAACAGGTACGTGTTCCTAGCCCACCTCAGGAGGCTGTCAGGCCCCAGCCGCACCTGGGTAGACTCGAACTACAGGTTCATAGACGACCTGAGGAAGCAGCTGCTGATGTGGAGCTCGCTGCCGTCACAGGAGAGGAAGAAGTACCTCAGAAGAGCTGGCGGGTGAAGTCCCTGAGCACCCCCACGAACCTGGTCAGCAGCTGGTAGTTTCTCCTAACCTTCGCGGCCATTCTGGGCAGTCCATACATGAAGTGTAGCCTGACGTACCATGCCAGCCTCTCAGGCTCCTCGAGGTACCTGGCTATCATCCGCCTCATCAAGGGGCCCATCGCCGCGTGGGAGGCCGTCATGTAGACCTCCATGTACTCCGGAGAGATTAGCTCGGGGAACACCTCGATCATGTCAGGCGCCGCCCTCATCACCTCCCTCATCAGGCCCTCATCAGCCTTGACAGCCTCGAGGAGCTGGTTACTCGGCCTCAGGGGGCCGCACAGCTTCTCCAGGTACCTCAGCTCCCTCCAGGATCTCATCTTCAGCGTCTTCCTGAAGATGCCTTTAAGCTCGGCCTCGAAGGACTCCTCCAGCATCCTCCTCAGCACCTCGCTGGCCCTCTCCACGCCCCGCGCGACCTCGACTACCCCTATCATCTCCACCTTCCTGTCGAGGCTCATCTGCAGCCTCCTCTGGAGGATTGCTACAGTCAAGTAAGGATCGTCGGGCGGCCTAGCTATGAGGCACCTGCGGCTCTCCTCCACGGGCACCCCAAGCTCTCCCAGCGACCTCCTGACGACATCCCTCCACGACACTTTAAATTGAGGAATGGCTCCTTAAACGGTTTCCCCGCCTCACTGCTGCTCTCCCTGCCTCTTCGCCGTGACTGAGTCGATGCTCCTGACAGCACACCCCATCTCATCCAGCTTGTCCAGCACATCGTCTATATCGACGTCAGCCCCCTCGACGATCAGCCTGATGGTCTCAGTCCTGACGTCAACCTCCCTCACGACTATGTTCACGAGGCTAACCCCGTTGAGCTCACAGAGGCTCCTGGCCAGATCCGTGCTGTCCAGCTCGCGGGGCTTCAACACGTCGAACACCACCCTTACTACCGCCACCTTCATAACACCACCCCCATGAGGGCGGTTATAATGGCGAGCGAGACCCCCGCTAGGAGCATCGCCACACCATACTTCAACATGCCCCTGCGGGAGCCGCTGCCCAGGTAGCTGCCCAGGGCGAATAGAGCCGCTAAGCCTATCGCCACGCTAGCAGCTATCGCGTAGTCGTAGCCCAGCATGTCCACCAGGGGGTAGGCCAGGGGGATTGCTAGCATGAGAGCCCCCAGGGCGGGGGCAGCCGCATCTATTATGGCTATGAGGACTGCCGCCATCCGCTGGCTCTTGGCTATGACCGAGTTGCCCAGATCCTTGAACAGGCTCTTCTCCAGCTCGTGGAGGTCTCTCTCCCTCTCAGCCATCTCGGTCATTAGCGCCCCCACAAGCCCGGATAGCCCCATGGCCACGCTAGCCGCTATGCCAGCTCCGAAGACCGCGTGAGGGTCGCGGCCGCCCACCATGTAGTACCCGAGGGTGAACCCCATCATCGTCAGCACTCCGTCGAAGAAGTTCAGTGCGAAGTACCTCCTAGCTATCTTACTGAAGTCCGTGGCATCGAGGTAGTCCAGCAGTAGCCCCAGCCTCTCTCTCCACGATGAGTCCTCCGACATACCCCCTGCTTGAGAGATTGAAGCTTTGGAGATATTTAAGCTTGGCTAGGGTCTCTCAACCTCCATGAGCGGCCACCTGAGCGCCACCAGCTCCACTCGCGCATCAATGGCGTCCATGCAGAGGCTGAGGAAGTTGCCCGTCAGCGACAGCACTGGGTCGCCCAATAGCTCCCTGGGGCTCCTCCTGAAGTAGTTGTGGTGGAGGAGCGTGAGCCTGCGCATAGCCCTCTCATCCCCCCTCCTGAAGGAGGAGACTGCGCAGGAGAAGGCATCGCGCATAAGCTGGACGAGCTCCTCCCCCACCCTCCTCCCGTACTCTGCCGCGTACATGGCCAGCTGGGTGAGGGTATCGCCCATCCTCTCGAGGGTCTTGCCGTAGTAGAGTATGGGCAGGACCTCCAGCTGCTCATCTAAGCCGAGCTCGCCGGCCATGCCTGGATTACGGAAGCAGGTGGAGGCCTGGCGGACCAGCAGGAAGTAGAATTTATCGAGCTCGTCATCCCTCTCCACAATCGAGTAGAGCACCTCTCCGCAGCCCTTCGCCGCGTACTCGCCCAGGTCATCCAGTGAAGAGCGGACTAGCACCTCCATCCTATCCAGAATCCTGGGGAACTTGAGGTTCTGTGGGCTCAGCACTACCTCCAGCACCACGTAGTCCCTGCCCTCCTCCACGACCTCGACCCCGCTCAGCCTCTTAAGCGCCTTCCTGATAGCCCCGCTGGCACCCAGCTTACCCCTGGCCGCCACCTTGATCACGTCGTACCCAGCCTCGTAGAGGGCTATGATGCTCCTCTCAAGCTCCACCTCCGCGGCCTCAGAGACCTTGAGGAGGGCCTTAAGCCTCCCCGGCCACTCCTCCTCCCCCCTCGTCTTCACGATGAGGGAGCCGTCCGGCATCTCGTATATGTAGAGGAGGGACCCCTTGTCCACCCCCCTGGCGACCGCCCACCGCTTCGGCAGCGTCACAGAGAGGGTTGAGTAGCCAACTCTCTGGACTCTCCTCACGTATACCCTCAGGGGCCTCGCCACGTAATATATAGATAAGGTGGAGTATATATAGAGTATATTCAGCCAGTTTATCAATAGGCCCCCGCCACACTCTCACATGGGTTTTGCGGAGAAGCTCGAGAAAGCCCCTCTCGCCCTCAGCTTTGACGACGTGCTCCTGCTGCCCCAGTACTCTGACGTCAAGCTGGAGGAGGTGGACGTGTCTACGAGGATCACCAAGAGGCTCAGGCTCGAGATACCGATCATAAGCTCGCCCATGGATACGGTCACGGGCAGGGAGATGGCGCTGAGGCTGGCGGAGCTGGGCGGCCTGGGCGTGCTCCCCCGGAACATGAGGCTGGAGGAGGCCCTCTCAATAGTGGAGGAGGCTAAGGAGCGGCGGCTGCCCATAGCGGCTGCCGTGGGCCCGTTTGACGACGACAGGGTCGAGAAGCTGGTAGACGCGGGCGTCGACATGATAGTCATCGACACAGCTCACGGCCACAGTAGGAACGTGATCGAGGCAACTAGGAGGTTCAAGGACACAGGCGTGGACGTTATGGCGGGCAACGTAGTCACGGGGGATGGCGCGAGGGCTCTCATAGACGCTGGCGCAGATGCCCTCAGGGTGGGGCTGGGGAGCGGCCACGCCTGTACCA
>QMRZ01000043.1 GCA_003649495.1 Thermoprotei archaeon
CATCTACGCTGGGCTTGTGAGGGGGGAGCCGGGGCTTTATGTCAGCTTGTCGGAGAGGAAAGAGGAGTTCCTCGAGCACATGGGGAGGCTGGGGATGGATTTTGAGGTCTATGAGGAGCGGGGACTATTCAGATTCCTGTGGTTGCCGCTGGCTAGTGAGGCTAGGAGGGTGGCGAGCGCGGTTGTGGAGGCGGTTGGGGAGAGCAGGTGTAAGCGCCTCGTGGTGGATACAGTAACCCCCATCCTGGCCTCGCTGGGGCCGGGAGCTGGTAGGGAGTTCCTTCATAACCTGGTGAACCTGTGTCTCAAGCCAGCACGTGTCACTACGCTCCTCTTAGCAGAGTTGCCTTATAGGTCGGAAATGATCGGCTTTGGGTTTGAGGAGTTCGTGGCTGATGCGATAATCGCCCTCAGCTACGAGGAGTATAGGGGCTTAACTAGGAGGGTGCTGGAGGTAAGAAAGTGCAGGTGGTGCCCGCTGCCCCGGATGGGTTACGAGTTCGTAATTGGGGATGGAGGCGTGAGGCTGTACATTTCCTATGCAGGCAGCCTGAAGGGCTCGTTCAGGCTGGAGGAGAGGCTTAGCACTGGGCTGCGGGAGTTAGACGAGATGCTGGGAGGTGGGATCCCCAGGGGCGCTGTCGTGCTAATCGCGGGGCCTAGTGGGACCGGCAAGACACTGCTGGCCCTGTCAATGGCGATCGCTGAGGCTAGGAGGGGCGGCAGGCCCCTATACGTGAGCTTTGAGGAGTCGGTGGAGCAGATTGAGTACGTCGCTAAGAAAATGGGGCTTGAAGGAGGCGTGAAGGTTGTCTCGCTCTCCCCCCGGCTCTTCACGCCGGGCTCTCTCTACTACTGTGCCGTGAAAATGCTAGAGGACTGCAAGCCGACGCTAGTAGTGGTAGATGGGATCTCGGCTCTGGAAAGGCAGTTCGGGGAGGAGGCTGTAGAACTCGTGAGGAGCGTCACGATGTGGGCTAAGGCTAGGGGCATAACCCACGTATTGACCAGCGTAAGCGACGTATTAGAGGGCGAGACTACGGGGATTAGTACAGTTGCAGACGTGGTGATCGCTCTTGGGTTTGAGAGGGAGCATGGGAGATTGCGTAGGATATTGACTGTGGTGAAAGCCAGGGGGATTAAGCATGACACGAGGCTGCGTGAGCTAGTGATCGGGGAGGAGATTAAACTAAGGTGAAGAGGATATGTCAAGCGAGAAGAAACGCAGGCCGGCCTTCAGGCTATCAAAATATCTGGACTCTCTCAGCTACCCTGTGGGCACAGCGATGAGTGTCAACTTCAAGAGGTTGGGGAGAGATATGGACTTACTGTTCCTAGAGGAGCCAGCGGAATTCTACAGGCTGCTCATTGAGGTGTACTCGGGGGATGAGGAGTCGGCCATCTTCTTCCTCCGCCTCCTGGCGGGTTCCCTGACGGAGAAGACAGGCCTCTACGTGGATCCAGTCGAGTTTGCTGAGGCGATCAGGAAAGGCGATAAGGCCAAGCTGCACCGCATCCTAGAGGCAGTGACCAGAGCTCAGCGCCCATAGCCCAGCCTGGCTAGCGCCTCGCTAAGCCCCCTCTCCCTGGCCCTATATACCTGATCCATCCAGGGTCTATACCACGGCACCGTCCTCGTCAAGCGCCACAGCCTCCTAAGAGCCTCCAAGCTCCTCCTGAGGTGGCCAGCGATATCGCCCCTCTCCAAGGCGTCGCCAGCGTGAAGTAGTGGCTGTCTTTCGCTCCAATCACCGGGTTGATCCATTCCCGGCGCGTAGTGTGGTGCCAGCCCCCTAAGCGCCTCTAGCGTGGTGGCGCCTCCAATGCTCCTCAACCCCCCCGTGTCAGCATGTTGCGCCTCATCCACCCCGTAGAGAGGCATGTCGTACATGTTAGATGCCAGTGCCGTGAAGTCCTCCACCGCTATCGCCACGGCCCGCCTAGCTCCAGCAGCCTCTAGCACAGCGTTAAGGCCTGTCAGGGAGATGAAGCCGTAGAGCACTAGGGTCCTTAGCCGCGCGCCCAATTTCTCGAGGGCTCTAGAGAGCCTTTGGAGACACTTGACTAGCGTGTAGCCGGTCGCGACTGTATCAGCCACTATCACGTCACACTCCATGTCGGCTACACGGCTTACCTCTCTGAAGTCCTCGTACACTATTTTGATTACCTTGGTCCTGTGATCGCCGAAGCCCCCCTTGACGTACCTCGGCCTTATCCATGCTTCACACAGCTCCACGCCTACCGACTTGAGAGCCTCATGGAGGCGATAGCCTAACGAGCCCCGCAGCACGTGTAGGAACACCTTGGGTACATCCGGCTCCAGCTCCTCGCTCAGGAGCCGCGCAGCAGTGCTAGCTAGGCGGCGGTTGGCCTCTAGGAACTCCTCTCCCACCAGCTCAGGCTTAGCTGCTAGGTCTCTGCCCTCGGGGGAGTCGAGCACGTAAGCCTCACAAGGCACGCCTAGCTTGACTCTGAAGGCCACGCTACATCCTAGGTCCAGCCTCTCCCCCTCCAGGAGCCTAATGCCAGTGTTAGACGCGAGCTCTAAGAGCTCCTCATCGGTAAGGCGCAACGCCCTCAGCCTAGGCTGGGCTCGAATTTAAAAATGTTACCCGCGCATAGTCTAGCGCTGGCTGGGGGGTGCTAGTGGGGAAGGGGGAGGCTGCATACTATGCCGAGGAGGTGTACGAGTTTGAGATGGAGTGCCCCTACTGTGG
Organism: Thermoprotei archaeon; assembly: GCA_003649495.1. Taxonomy (GTDB): domain Archaea; phylum Thermoproteota; class Thermoprotei; order Thermofilales; family Thermofilaceae; genus B17-G15. The sequence continues at coordinate 2,718 of QMRZ01000043.1, forward strand.
CGCTCCCATGCAGGTGAGAGAGGTAGTCTACAGGATGCCCAGAATTGGGAGAACCCTCCTGGTATCCAAGAGGTGCCCCACCTGCGGCCATAGGAGGTCGGAGGTCGTGCCGCTTGAGGCGCGGGGCCGAGTTAGGGTGTACTACAGGGTGGAGGGGCCGCAGGACCTGTATGCCAGGGTCATTCGCAGTAACGTGGCCTCCATAGAGGTGCCAGAGCTGGGCGCATCCATAACCCCGGGTGCCGCAGCCCCTATGATTGTTACGAACATCGAGGGAATCCTCCGCCTCTTCCTGGAGGCCGTTAAATCTCTCGAGGTTATGGGCGAGGATGTTGGCGATGCTGAGGAGGAGCTGAGGAGGCTGGCAGAGGAGGGAGGAAGGTTCACGCTAGTGCTGGACGACCCCCTAGGCATCAGCAGCGTAGAGCCCCCCAAGGGCGTGAGGAGGAGCGGGAAGGTTATCGTGGAGAGAGTGGAGGGCGCGCTGGAGCCCGAAACGTATTAGACCTTCAGCACGATTGTAGGGTAGGAGCCGGTATGTCGAGGAGGAAGGGGAGGAAGAGGAGGCCGTCAGCCCCCATGTCAGCGGCTGGCCTGATAACGTACTTTGAGGAGGAGGTTGGCGGGCTGAAGATAAGGCCTGAGGCGGTCATAGCCTTCGCAGTAGCCTTGATGATAACAGTCCTCATGGCCCATCTGGGGCTCCTGGGTCCATAGCTATGGAGGGGCTTAGGCGAGGATTAGCGCGGGTAGTATCCCTCATAAGGAGGGAAGCCCTGATAGATAGGAGGACAATCAGGAGAATACTGAGGGAGCTTCAGAGGGAGCTACTCAAGGCTGATGTGAGCCCAGAGCTTGTGCTGGAGCTGAGTAAGAGGGTTGAAGAGCGCGCCTTGAAGGAGGAGCTACCGGTGGGCTTCTCGAGAAGGGAGCTCCTTCTCAAGATACTCTACGAGGAGCTAGTGAACCTCCTCGGAGGAGAGTCTAAACGTGAGCTCGGATTAAAGAGGGGGGCTGTAGTGCTCCTAGTAGGCCTGCAAGGGTCGGGGAAGACTACTACAGCGGCTAAGCTCGCGTACTACTACAGGAAGAGGGGGCTCAAGGTGGGGCTCGTCTGCGCAGATAACTACAGGCCTGGCGCCCTCGAGCAGTTGGAGCAGCTGGCTAAAAAGGTGGGGGCAGAGTTCTACGGGCGAAGGGGGGCCTCCGCCATTGAGCTGGCAAGAGAGGGGGTTAAGGCCCTCAAGGCTAGGGGCGTGGATCTCGTGATAATAGACACTGCTGGGCGACACAAGGAGGAGAAGGGATTACTGAAAGAGATGCGGGAGATAGCTGAGGCGGTTAAGCCCGATGAGGTGATCCTAGTGCTGGACGCCACAATGGGGAAGAGGGCTGGCAGCCACGCCGAGGCATTCCACAAGGCAGTTCCCCTAGGCTCTATAATACTCACTAAGATGGATGGTGCAGCGAGGGGCGGCGGAGCATTAGCTGCTGTAGCTAAAACGGGGGCCAGGATAGCATTCATAGGCGTAGGCGAGGATGTAGACGAGCTGGAGCCCTTCGACCCCCCCTCATTCGTCAGTAGGCTACTCGGCATGGGGGACCTAAAGGCACTAGTCGAGAGGATGCGTAAGGTGGAGCTGCGAGCTAGGCCCGAGGCGCTATTGAGGGGGAAGTTCACTCTGCTCGAGTTTAAGCAGCAGCTCGAGGAGCTCTCGAAGCTCGGCCCCCTGAGGAAGATACTGGAGCTCGTGCCGGGGGCGCCACAGCTGACGCCAGAGCTAGAGAAGGCTGGGAGCGAGAACATCAAGAAGTGGCTGGCGATAATGAGCTCCATGACCCTTGAGGAGCTGACGCGGCCTGAAATCATAGACAAATCGAGGATGCTGAGGATCGCGAAGGGCTCAGGCACGACGGTTAAGGATGTGAGGGAACTCCTAGCTGTGTACAGGAGGACCAGGAAGCTGTTAAGGAGGTTGAGCAGGAGCAGAAGAGGGCTTAGCGCGTTGGGACTCAGCTGATGAGTGGGCGGTAGCGTTGAGGAGGAGGTTCATCGTCATTGCGAACAGCCTTGAGGAGCTGGAGAAGTGGGCGCCCGTGGCTGCGCGCTGCATCTCTGCTAGCATAATGCTCTCCCATAGGCTGAGGGCCGACACTGACGTAGCCCTGGTGGCCGGGGACCGTGTCAGCGTCTTCTTCAACACGCCGAGGCTCAGGAATGTGAGACCTGATGAGAGCTCCCTGATGGGGATCCTGCGAAAGGCCTTTAAGTTGATGAGAGCTGGTGTTGCGGGGCTGGTTCATTCGGGCGTCATGGTCTACAGGCATGGAGTGAAGCACTACTTGACGGGCTTCGCCATTAAGTGCTACTGTTGCCGCCGGGGCACAGACCTTCGCTTCCTACTTGCGCGGGGCGGCTCGATAGCGATAGTAGTGCCCTTGACTCAGCTCGCCAATAGCTTGGTGCGCGCAATTGAGTCTATGGGAGCTAAGCCCCTCAAGTGTCCGGTGGATAGACTATGGCCAGATCAGGTGATAACGCTACTGAATATATTGATGGACAGGTGGTGCACTCGTGCGAGCGGCTGACATCGTGGCTAAGGCAGGCGACGTGTTGCGTAAGTATCCGCTGTGTGACTCCTGCCTAGGCAGGCTCTTCGGGATGAGGGGCTACAGCTTGGTTAACGCTGAGAGAGGGAGGGCTCTCAAGACCCTGTTGCTCATGGAGGCTTACGACGCCGTGCGCAGCGAGTGGGACGAGGAGCTGCTACACGCACTGGCTGTCTCGGGGTTTGAGCCAGCACGCTCGACTCTCGAAAAGTTAAAGATTGAGCCGCCCGCTAGGAGGCCGTGCTACCTCTGCAGAGGCCTGATGGAGAAGGTAAAGGAGCTAGCTGAGATGTGCGTAGAGGCGGGGGAGGAGTATGAGTACGAGACTTTTCAGGTCGGTTGCATGATGCCGAGAGAACTGATGAAGCGTGAGGAAGATCTATGGACGGCTTATGGGCTTGAGGCCTCCGAGTCGTTAAAGAGCGAGCTCACACGGGAGGTTGGCAAGCTCGTGCAGGAACTCACGGGAAAGCGCTATTCTCCCAAGAAGCCGGACCTGCTCTTCATACTAGACCTGGAGGAATGGCGCGTTAATACCTCTGCGCGCCCCCTGTTCATCTACGGCAGGTACAGAAAGCTGGTTAGGGGGCTCCCCCAGAGCCCCTGGCCGTACCCTCCTGACTCCAGAGTATTATACGCCACTTCGATTGAGGAGCTAATCACAGAGCCTATGATCGAGGCCACCAGAGCTAGGGACGCTAAACTACACGCAGCTGGTAGAGAAGACCTGGACGTGAGAACCCTCGGCAGTGGAAGGCCCTTCATAGCTGAGCTCAAGGACCCGAAGGTGAGGAGCCTCGATCTGAGAACGCTAGAGCGGATGATCAATGAGGAGGCAGGAGGACTCATAGAGGTTGAGGGGCTGAGGTATGTGGATGGGAAGCTAGTCCCCCGCCTCAAGGCGTTCGCGGAAATAGCTAAGAAGACCTATGTGGCCCGGGTGCGGTTCGGACGCCCCATCCGGGATGAAGAGCTCAGGATGCTGGAGAGAGAGATGACCAATGCAGTAGTGAGGCAGAGGACTCCACTGAGGGTGCTGGGCAGGAGGCCTGATAAGGTTAGGAGAAAGGTAGTCTACGAGCTTAGGGCGGAGAGGCTAGGTGAGCGAGAGGCTAGGCTCATAATTACGTGTCAGGGAGGCCTCTATGTTAAAGAGCTCATCCACGGTGATGAAGGCAGGACGCAGCCTAGTGTGGCCAGCTTGTTAAACACCAGTGTAGAGGTTGTGGAGCTAGATGTGACGTGGATTGAGGAGCCGCCCTTCATAGCTGAGCTAGCAGGCAGTTAGGAATGGCTGGATACAGCTTGTGCCTGGAAGGGCTTTAAGTGGTCCTTAGTGGTTATGATGAACTTGTCCTTACCTCCCATCCTCACCTTCACGATGTAAGCCCTGCCTCTCTTGCCGACTATAACTCCCACCTTGCCCTGATATCTCCTATGCGGCGCTGTCCTTATGTAGTTGGGGCATATGTCTATGCACACTAGATCCCCTTCCTTATACTCGTACAGGAGCTTGCTCAGGCCAGGCCTACCCCTCTCCCTAGGTCGCTTCCTGAGCAGCTTTCTACACCTGTTCCTGTACCCCTTAGAGTGCCTCATGGCTGCCGGCATAAGCCAGGCTGAGGAGGTAATAAAGCCTGCGGTACCGCGGCGTTCTGCGTGGTTCGTGCTGTGATATACTGAATTAAAAAGTGAGTTAATGAATATTAGGGAGAGGGAGGGAGGATAAGTAGGTGTTGAGTCGATGGTGAAAGTAGTGTCGGAGAAGCTTTTAACACTACCCCAGGTAGCTGAGATACTGGCTAAGGAGGCAGAGAAGAGGGAGCTCAGCAGTGTTGAGGCTGTTACATTGGAGTATGCTCGGAAATTCAGCAAGGTAGACTCGGAGGGTGCCGAGAAACTTTTCGAGGAACTCGTAGAGCTGGGCCTGCCAGGCGAGATTGCCGCTCAGATAGTTAACGTGATGCCAAGGACTGAGGATGAGGTGAGGGTGCTCCTAGCTCCGCTCTCCAGGGGTTTCACGGGCGAGGAGGTGAAGACCATCTTAGACAGGGTGAACGCTTATAGGAGGAGGTCATGAGGCCCCCTGAGAGGAGGCAAAAGGTATACGAGGAGTACGCCTACATACTGGATTTCCTCCCCTATGGCTACGGATTCGCAGCTGCGCCCCCCCGTAGGAGGAGGGAGGGGATAAGGGGGCCTGTGGCGCAGGCGCTAGGGGAGAAGTACTTCATGCTCCTCGAGCTAGCGCCTATACCTGGCCTCGAGCTGAGGGTGGGGGAGAGAATACCGCTGCTCAGGGACTTAGAGGGCCAACTCATAAGGGTGACCCGCCGCCTCACTTACGATGAGCTGACAACTAATGCAAGGGCTGAGCTGCCGGAGATTGTGAAGCGTATCGTGCTGCAGAGGGAGGGGGAGTTTGTGGAGTTCTTCAATAAGGCTGAGCCGCTCACCACCAGAATGCACAGCCTCGAGCTACTACCGGGGATTGGGAAGAGGATACTCTGGAAGATATTAGAGGAGAGGAGGCGGAAGCCCTTTGAATCCTTCAAGGAAATATACGAGAGGATTAAGATAGACCCAGTTCGGGCAGTGTGCGAGAGGATACTCGAGGAGCTTAGAGGCGGGCAACGGCACTACCTCTTTGTCAAGCCACCCCCTCGCAGATCCCCGCCCCCCTGAGGAGGAAGGGATTAAATGGGCTCTTCCTCTCACATGCCTGTGGAGGAAGTGCTACGTCTAGTGACTAGGGAGCCTACTGAGGAGGTATTAACGCTTGAGAGGCTAAGGAGCTACCTGGAGGAGGGGATTAAGCTGAAACACTACATAGGGTTTGAGATCTCCGGCTACGTGCACCTAGGGACTGGTATCGTCTGCATGCAGAAGGTGGCAGATTTCCAGAGAGCGGGGATAGACACCACGATATTCCTGGCCGACTACCACTCCTGGATAAATAGGAAGTTGGGCGGCGACCTCTCAACGATAAGGCGTGTGGCAGGCGGCTACTTTAAGGAGGCACTCCGGTGGTCCCTCAAGATAGTGGGCGGCGACCCGGATAGAGTGAAGTTCGTGATGGGCTCTGAGCTCTACGAGAAGCTGGGAACCGAGTACCTGTCCAACGTCATTAAAGTGTCCATGCACACATCTCTCTCACGGGTCAGGAGGTCAGTCACGATAATGGGTAGGAGGGCAGGCGAGGCCCTCAGCTTCGCTCAGCTGCTATACGTGCCAATGCAGGTTGCCGATATCTTCAGCTTAGGCGTGAACCTGGCGCATGGCGGTATGGATCAGCGCAAAGCTCACGTGATAGCAATAGAGGTTGGCGAGAAGGTCGGGGGCTACAAGCCGGTAGCTGTCCACCACCACCTGCTCACCGGGATGACGCTGACTGAGGAGGCTAGGAAGTTAATGCTTGAGGCGAGAACTAGGGGGGATAGAGAGGCCTTTGAGCAAGGTGTGCTGGAAGTCAAGATGTCTAAATCAAAGCCTAGGAGCGCGATATTCATACACGACACCGAGGAGGAGATCACCCAAAAAATACGGGGGGCTTACTGTCCGCCAAGGGAAGTGGAGCTGAATCCTGTGCTTGAGCTGGCTAGGTATCTGATCTTCAGGGACAGGGAGGAGCCGCTGGTGATAGTTAACAGGAAGACTGGAGCAAAGAAGGTGTTTAAAAGTTATGAGGAGCTCGAGATAGCCTATACCAAGGGAGAAGTACACCCCCTGGATCTAAAGCTGACTGTGGCAGAGGAATTGGCTAAAATGTTGGAGCCAGCTAGGAAGTACTTCAGAGAAGGGCCTGGGAGGAGGTACTTGGAGGAAATGAGGGAAATAAAGGTGACTAGGTAGCCTACTCCTCTGCTCTCAGCTGCTCGCCTACCCTGTAGAATATCTTCCCCGAGTAGTGAAGGAGGGGCTCATAGTCCTCTGTCTCCACATGCTCAGCCACAACTCTCCCTACTACCAGGTAATGATCGCCAAGCTCCTCCATACGTTCCACTTTACACTCCAGCTGTACCGGACATTCCTTTATCCTCGGCGGCTTCACTACTTTACTGGGAATTGGCGTCAGGCCAGTCAGCTTGAACTTATCAGCATCCCTGCCCGATATAGTGCCGCACACCCAGACCTCCTTCAACATGTCGGCTGTGGGCACATTCACAACGAACTCCCTCACTTCCCGTAGGTTGCTAAAGGTGTGCCGTGTGGGCGCTACAGCGAAGGCCACGTACTTAGGTTCGAAGCTCACGGGCATGAAGAAGGAGAAGGCTGCTACGTCGGGCCTGCCCTGCGCATCACAAGTAGTTATTAGCACAGTGAGCCTTGGGTAAAGCAACCTGCTTATCCTCCTGGCCACGGCCGAAATAGCTGGAGCCTCTATATTAAGCTAAAGGCATAAGCCCTAAGGCTCGGCACCAGGCGCATTTATCGTGAGTCCCCTTGAGAGGCTATGGGCAATTGCACAGAAAGAGAGAAAGTTGATAATCGGCCTAATGTCGGGCACTAGCGCTGATGGCGTCTCAGCCGTAGTGGCGGAGATAAGGGGCTGTGGCCTTGACACGAAGTTCAAGCTGATACGCCACAATACTTACCCCTATCCGAGGGGGGTTAAGGAGAAGCTCTTCGCCGCGTTCAGGGGCGAGGCTTCAACGCCTGAGATATGCCTGCTGAACTTCGTCATCGGCGAGCTATTCGCTAAGGCCGCATTAGCCGTGGTCGAGGAGGCCGGGCTCAGTATTCATGACGTTGACCTGGTAGCGTCACATGGCCAGACTATATGGCATCAGCCAGCTCTCCGCGAGCTGGGGGGTATTCGCACGCGGGCCACCCTTCAGATAGGCGAGCCTGCAGTCATAGCTGAGCGGACCGGGCGGCCTGTGGTAGCCGACTTCAGGGTTAGGGATGTCGCTGCCGGCGGGCAGGGCGCCCCCATATCAGCTTACGTGGACTACATACTGTTTAGGAGGGAGGAGGAGAGCGTGGCTGTGCAGAACATAGGAGGGATAGCTAATGTGACATACTTAC
>QMRZ01000044.1 GCA_003649495.1 Thermoprotei archaeon
GGTCTGGGAGGCCGCTGAGGACCCTGGCCCAGAGGCTCAAGGGGAAGGAGGGCAGGTTCAGGGGGAGCCTGGCCGGCAAGCGCGTCGACTTCTCCGCCAGGACGGTCATCTCGCCGGACCCCAAGCTCAGCATAAACGAGGTGGGCGTGCCGGTGGAGGTGGCCAAGGTCCTCGTAGTGCCCGAGAAGGTCACGGCGTGGAACCTGGAGGAGATGAGGGAGCTGGTCAGGAGGGGGCCCTACGAGTACCCGGGCGCTAACTACGTGATAAGGCCGGATGGCGGCAGGATAGACCTCAGGTTCGTGAAGGACAGGAACGCTATAGCCGAGACCCTCAAGCCGGGCTACATCGTGGAGAGGCACCTGAGGGATGGCGACATAGTGCTGTTCAACAGGCAGCCGTCGCTGCACCGCATGTCCATCATGGCGCACAGGGTCAGGGTGCTGCCCTACAAGACGTTCAGGCTCAACCTCCTGGTCTGCCCGCCCTACAACGCGGACTTCGACGGGGATGAGATGAACCTCCACGCCCCGCAGAGCGAGGAGGCTAGGGCTGAGGCCGCCACCCTCATGCTGGTCCAGGAGCAGATACTCTCGCCCCGCTACGGCGGCCCCATCATAGGCGGGCTGCACGACTACATAACTGGCGCCTACCTGCTGACGAGGAAGGACACGCTGCTGGACAAGAAGAAGATGGCGGTGCTCCTGTACGAGGCTGGCTACGAGGGCGAGCTGCCGGAGCCAGCGATCCTCAAGCCCGGCCCCTACTGGACGGGCAAGCAGCTCGTGAGCGCTGTGCTGCCCCGCGACTTCAGCTATGAGGGCAGGGCGTCCGTGTGCCGCAAGTGTGACGAGTGCCTGGCGGAGCGCTGCCCCTACGACGCGTACGTGGTCGTGAGGGGGGGCGAGCTCCTGGCCGGGGTGCTCGACAAGAACGGGGTGGCGGCGCAGGTGCCCTCGACACTCCTCCACGACTACGTGAAGGAGTACGGGACGGATAAGGGGAGGGAGCTCCTCGACGGGCTCTTCAGGGCCTTCATAGCGTACCTCGACCTCCACGGCTTCACGATGGGGCTGGACAGCCTGGACGTGCCGCCCGAGGCGTACGGGGAGATAGGGAGGATACTCAGGGAGGCTGAGGAGGAGGTGACCAAGCTGATAGAGAAGGCGAGGAGGGGCGAGCTCGAGCCCCTGCCCGGGCGGACGATGGAGGAGACCCTGGAGCAGAGGATACTCGAGGTCCTCTCGAGGGCGAGGGATAGGGCTGGAGAGGTGGCGGGCAGGTACATCGGGCTCATGAAGGAGGCGGTGATGATGGCCAGGACTGGCGCCAGGGCTAACATGCTGAACATAACCCAGATGGTCGCCGTCCTAGGGCAGCAGTCGATAAGGGGCGAGAGGATAAAGAGGGGCTTCACGCGCAGGACCTTGCCGCACTTCAAGTGGGGCGACCTAGGGCCGAGGGCCAGGGGCTTCGTCTACTCCAGCTTCAAGCGGGGGCTCAGGCCGACGGAGTTCTTCTTCCACGCCATGGCCGGGAGGGAGGGCCTGGTGGACACCGCGGTGAGGACGGCGCAGAGCGGCTACATGTACAGGAGGCTGGCCAACGCGCTGCAGGACTTCTACGTGGCCTACGATGGCAGCGTGAGGACCTCGGAGGGCTTCGTCGTCCAGTTCAGGTATGGGGAGGATGGCGTCGACCCCGCCAAGAGCGATCACGGCAAGCCCGTGGACGTGGATAAGGTGATTAGGAAGGTGCTGGCGGAGAGGGGTGGTGTGAGGTGAGCGGCCGCAGGCCAGTCACGGAGGAGGAGGCCAGGGCGCTGGTGGAGCCCTACGCCAACGTGCTGCCCAAGAGCCTCGTCGAGGAGGTTGTGAGGAAGGTGGTGGAGAACAAGCTGACGCTCGAGGAGGCTAGGAGGGTGGTGGACAGGGTTGTGCTGAGCTACATGAAGAGCCTAGTCGACCCCGGCGAGGCGGTGGGGATGGTCGCGGCCCAGTCGATAGGGGAGCCGAGCACCCAGATGACGCTGAGGACCTTCCACTTCGCGGGCGTCAGGGAGCTCAACGTGACGCTGGGGCTGCCGAGGCTGATAGAGATAGTGGATGCGAGGAAGACCGTCTCGACGCCGATCATGGAGGTCTACCTCGAGGAGGGCTACAAGAACAGTAGGGAGAAGGCCCTTGAGGTGGCGAGGAAGCTGGAGCTCACCACCATCGAGAACGTGTCGAGGAGCATCACGGTGGACTACATCGAGTACGCGATAATAATAGAGCTGGACCCCGAGATGCTGGAGAACAGGGGCGTCAAGCCCAGGGATGTCGTCAAGGCCCTCAACAGGATTAAGGGGAAGAAGGGGAGCGTCGAGCTCAACGGCCTGACCGTGATCTTCAGGACGGGCCTGGAGGACGCCATCAAGCTCAGGAGGACGTACGAGAGGGTCAGGAACCTCAGGGTCAAGGGCGTGAAGGGGATTAGGAGGGCGATAGTCCGCTACGACGAGGAGCTGGGCGAGTACAAGATAATCACGGAGGGCTCAAACCTCGCCGCGGCTCTCAGCATGGAGGGCGTCGACTACAGGAGGACCATCAGCAACAACATCCACGAGATAGCGGAGGTGCTCGGCATAGAGGCGGCCAGGGCGGCGATCATAAGGGAGATGATGAACGTGCTGGAGGAGCAGGGCCTCGACGTGGACGTCAGGCACATCATGCTGGTCGCCGACGCGATGACCTTCACGGGCAGGATAAGGCAGGTTGGCAGGCACGGCGTCGCGGGGGAGAAGCCCAGCGTGCTGGCTAGAGCGGCATTCGAGGTCACCGTCAAGCACCTCGTGGACGCCGCGGTGAGGGGCGAGGTCGACGAGCTGAAGGGAGTGGTGGAGAACGTGATCGTCGGCTCCAGGACTGTGCCCCTCGGCACCGGCATAGTGAAGCTCATGATGCTGTACCCGAAGATCGAGGCTGAGGGCTCAGAGTAGTGCGCGCCCCGCCGCCGCTCAGGCGCTACTCCCTCAGCGCGTCGCGCAGAGTGACGGCACCCCTCACGACGCCATCGCCGTCCACAACAGGCACTAGCTCGATCCCAGTGGATGCCATGAAGCGCATCACACTCCTCATGGGAGTCTCCATGGCCGCTGCGGGGACGCCGCGCCTCATCAGGCGCTGGACCCTCATCACGCCCACCCTCCTCGACTCCCCCCTGGAGACCTGGGCGGCCCCCATCACGGCCTTGGGCCCGTGCTCACTCCTCGTGAACCACTTGCCCGTCCTAATGAGGTCCCAGACGGTTATAGTCCCCTGGGGGCCTCCCTCATCGTTGACCACGACTACGCCCAGGACACGGCCCCCCGCGATCTCGTCGATAACGCGGGTCACTGGCTCCCGCCAGTGCAGGCTGATGACGCCGTCCCCCAGCTCCGTGTAGGAGGAGGACACGGGCCTGGCCTCCTCAGGCGGGTCCATGTACATGAGCTCCCTCAGCAGGCCGAGGGCGGTGACGAGCCCCACCACGCTCCTGCGGGCGAGGTCATCCACCACCAGGATTCCCGGGAGCCCGTACCTCGACATGAGCTCGTAGGCGCGGCTCACGCTCTCCTCAAACGTCGCCAGTGGCCAGCGCCTGACCACGCTCCCAACACTCCTGGTGGAGGCGAAGGAGCGGGCGAGGAGCACGTCGTGCACCGTTATGAAGCCCTCAGCAGCGTCGCTAGAGGTGGACTTGTACACGGGGATCACGGCCGCCCTGTAACGCCTGGCCCTCCCCCTGACCCTCAGCAGCGTATCCCCCATCAGGGTCTTGAAGCGGGGATCCTCCAGGACCCAGCCGATCGGCACCCTAGAGGCCGAGAGTCTCACAGCCCTCTCGACCTTCAGCTTAACTAGCCCCAAAACTTCCTCAAGAATGCATTGACACGGTCACTAATAAATGCGCCATTGGGCGCCCCGCTAAGTTTAAAGCCTCTGTAGGCTCCTATGCAGTGCTATGGGCGCTGCGAGCGCGCCGGAGCCATCCGATGCGGGCTGTTGCGTGAAGACGTGTTAGGAGGTGAGCGGGTTGGACGTGGTTCGTGAGATCCAGACGGCGTTGAGGACGGGGAAGGTGGTGCTGGGGTCCAAGCAGACGCTGAAGATGGTGGTAACCGGGAGGGCTAAGCTCGTCATCATAGCCTCGAACATACCGGAGCACCTGCGGAGGGACATTGTGCGCTACTGCAAGCTATCGAGGACCCCCGTCTACGAGTTCCCCGGAACCTCGTGGGACCTCGGCGCGGTCTGCAATAAGCCGTTCATGGTGGCCGCCATGGCGGTGCTGGACCCTGGGGATAGCAGCATACTCGAGCTCGCGAGGGAGGAGGGGGGTGAGTAGATGCCGAGCATAAAGCTGACTGAGCTGGAGATGCAGTACATATCGCTGTTCGAGGCGGTGACGCAGGTCGAGGCCGTGGACTGTGTGGTCGACGAGGAGTGCAACAGGGTGATATTCGTCGTCAAGAGGGGGATGGCGGGCAAGGCGATAGGGGGCGACGGCGCCAACGTGAAGATGCTGAGGAGGCTGCTGCAGAAGGACGTGGACATAGTGGAGGAGAGCGACACGCTCGAGGGCCTGCTGCGCTCCGCCCTCTTCCCCGCATCGGTGAAGTCGATAGAGGTGAAGAGGGACAGCAGCGGGAGGAAGATAGTGGTCGTCGAGGTGCCGCCGGAGCAGAAGGGGCTCGCCATAGGGAGGAGGGGCAGGAACGTGAAGAAGGTGAGGCTACTGGCCAAGAGGTACTTCGACGTGGACCACGTGGCGCTGAAGTAGAGAAACTTTTAAGAGCTCAGCCGCGGCCTGGTCCAAGGCATGCCGGGCTCAAAGTCTCCACGCGGACTGTACGCAGCTAGGAAGCTGATAAAGAAGAGGAAGAAGTTCAGGTGGAGCGACATAGAGTACAAGCGCAGGATGCTCAGGCTACGGGAGAGGTTCGACCCCCTCGAGGGCGCCCCAATGGCCAGGGGCATAGTGTTAGAGAAAGTTGGGATAGAGAGTAGACAACCTAACAGCGCAGTTAGAAAATGCGTTCGCGTCCAGCTGGTGAAGAATGGGAAGGTGGTTACGGCGTTCCTGCCGGGGGATGGCGCCCTGCTATTCGTGAATGAGCATGACGAGGTGGTGATAGAGAGGATTGGGGGGCCGGAGGGGAGGGCGTACGGCGACCTGCCGGGCGTCAGGTTCAGGGTGATAAAGGTCAATGGCGTCTCGCTGAAGGAGATACTGAGGGGCAGGAAGCAGAAGCCAATGCGGTAACGTAATTAGTGTGTGGCGGGCACGTAAGGGGGATCGAGTTTGCAGAGTTTGGAGCCTAAGCTCAGGTTCCTGCGGCTTGAGGAGGGTTACGCGGAGTTCATCCTAGAGGGCGTCACGCCCGCTGTGGCGAACGCGCTGAGGAGGGCCATTATATCGGATGTGCCGACGCTGGCGATAGACGAGGTCGCCGTGCTCGAGAATACCTCGGTCCTCTTCGACGAGATCCTCGCCCACAGGCTGGGCCTCATACCCCTCAGAGTCGATCCGGAGACGTACGAGGTCCTGCTGGAGTGCTACGAGGAGGGGAGGAGGGATGACTGCATCGTGTCCTTCACGCTGGAGATCGAGGCTGAGAGGCCGATGACGGTCTACTCGGGGCACCTGAAGCTAGCTGAGCCGGCGGAGCCCCTGAAGAAGCTCGCGCGAGTCGACGTCAAGCCGGTCTCCGACGTGATACCGATAGTGAAGCTCGCCGCTGGCCAGAGGATAGTGCTGGAGGCGTACGCCAAGATGGGGGTTGGGAGGGAGCACGCGAAGTGGCAGCCGGTGTCCGTGGCCGCGTACAAGTACTATCCCCGGGTGGAGGTCCTCAGGGAGGAGTGTGGGGAGGAGGGGAGGAGGTGTGCTGAGGCGTGTCCGAGGGGGGTCCTGAGGTACGAGGATGGGAGGCTCAAGGTAGTTAACGAGCTGGACTGCACTATGTGCAGGGCCTGTGAGGAGGCGTGCCCCGACCTGGTGAGGGTCAGCTGGGATGATAGGAGGTTCATCTTCAGGGTGGAGGGCCTCGGCATGATCCCCGTCTCCAAGGTGATAGAGGTGGCGCTCAGGAGGCTGATGAGCAGGCTGGATAGGCTCGCGGAGGCTGTGGAGGAGGCGGCAAAAGGGATAAAAAGCCCCGAGCCTAGTGAGGCCCAGCTCGAGCCATGAAGAGGACGGGGCCTACTAACGTCCACTTGAGGAGGCTGATACACCTGCTGAGGAAGAAGGCCAGGGAGAATAGGGCGCCCATATGGCGCAGGGTAGCTGAGCTGCTGGAGAGGCCCACCAGGATAAGGCCGGAGGTCAATGTGAGTAAGATCAACCGGTACACGAGGGATGGCGACGCCGTGGTAGTGCCGGGGAAGGTGCTGGGCAGCGGCGTGCTCGACCACCCGGTGACCGTGGCGGCCTATGCGTTCAGCAGGAGGGCTAGGGAGAAGATCGAGGCCGCGGGCGGCAGGGTGCTCACGATACCCCAGCTGATCAGGGAGAACCCGAGGGGCAGTAGGGTGAGGATCCTGGTGTAGGGCCATGAGCGGGGAGGTCGTTGTAGTGGATGCGAGCGGGCTGGTCGCGGGGAGGCTGGCCAGCATAGTGGCTAAGAGGCTGCTCAGGGGGGAGAGGGTCGTGATAGTGAACGCGGAGAAGGCCCTGATCACGGGGAAGCGGAAGCGCGTAGTGGAGTGGTACATGAAGAGGGTGTCGGAGTGGAGGACGCACTACAACCCCGAGAAGAGGGGGCCTAAGATCCCCAGGAGGCCTGACCTGATACTGCGGAGGATTGTGAGGAACATGCTGCCCTACAAGAAGCCGAGGGGCAGGGAGGCGTTCAAGAGGCTGCGCGTGTACGTGGGGGTGCCCCCCGAGCTCGAGGAGGCTGAGAAGTGGGTGCCTGAGGAGGCCAAGCTGAAGAATGATAAGGTGCCGTTTATAACCCTGGCCGAGCTATCTGAGGCTGTGGGTGGGGGAAGGTGGCGCGGGTAGTCATAGCATCGGCTAGGAGGAAGACGGCTAGGGCCAGAGTGGTGGTTAAGGAGGGCAAGGGCAGGGTGTTCATCAACGGAGTCCCACTAGAGGTGTTAGAGCCCGAGCTCGTGAGGCTGAAGATCTACGAGCCGATATACCTGGCTGGGGAGGAGATCATCAGCAAGGTGGACATCTACGCCGAGGCTAGGGGCGGCGGCATCATGGGGCAGGCATCCGCGATACGCACTGCGATAGCCCGCGCACTGGTGGAGTGGACCGGGTCCGAGGCCCTAAGGGAGCTCTACTACAACTACGATAGGCACCTGCTAGTGGAGGACCCGAGGCAGAAGGAGCCCAAGAAGCCGGGCGGCAGGTCAGCTAGGGCGAAGAGGCAGAAGAGCTACAGGTAGCTCCCATCTCCATCAGGAGCTACGGCTTTAACTCAGCCTCCCTCCGCTGGATTTAGGGGCCGTAGACCTCGTATCTGAGGAGCTCGTCTATCAGCTCCACGTGTGAGAGGAGCATCCTCCTGCAGCAGTACCTCTTCACTCCCAGCTCGTCCAGCACCTTGGCTGGATCCTCGCCTCTCTTAACGCGCTCGGCGAACTTCATCCACTTATCGCCTATCAGGGCGCCGCACGTGAAGCACCTTATCGGGATTATCACGTGATCCAGGAGCCGGGGGGCTATATACGCTCTTCGCCGCCTCCAATCACTTTCTGGAGCTCAGCCGCCAGTCTGTCTAGCCTGAACTTCGCCCTGAGCAGGACCTCGTTCGCCCTCTCCACAAACTCGTCGAGCACGCGCCCCCTCATCACGTCCACGCCCCCAAGCCTGAGCGGGGCCTCAATCCTGTCGGAGGATAGGAGCTCCACCATGACTCTCTCGCCCAGGCCCTGGATCCCGCTGTGCTTGAGGCCAGCTCGGCGCGCGGCCTCCAGTAAGGCGAGCGCGGCCTCCAGGCTCCTGCACGCCACGTGGAGTATGGGGCCCTGGACCGCCATCCAGAGGTCGGGGTAGCGTGAGGCGGCCAGGACCTCCCTCAGCTCCCGGGGCTGGAGTGGCCTGTGCCACTTGGCCACCACCACCATCCTGAACTTCTCCCCGGGGAGCCTGGTAGCCGCGAGCTGTATCCTCCCGCTACAGCTGCTGGTCGTGTAGTACCTGGGAGACGAGTTGAGGAGGCTTAGGAGGGGGACTATGTCCGGGTCCACCCTGCCGGCCTCCAAGTCCCTCATGAGGCTCCCGAGGGCCCTAGCCCTGCCAGCCTCGAAGGGGTCCAACCCAGCTCACCCGGGCAGGAGGCCCCAGCCCCTCAGCCCATCCCTGATCATCTCTGCCGCGAAGGCCGCCAGGAACACTGCCATCAGCCTGCTCAGGGCCATTAGACCGCTGCTCTTCAAGGCCCTGGCGGCGGCGCTGGCGGGGAGTAGGGTCAGGTAGGCGGCGAGGGCGGCGGCGTTGGAGGCCAGGAGAACCTCAAGGGGGTCGTGCTCGGCCAGGGCCGTCAGGATCACAGTGAGAGTGCCGGGCCCCACCAGGAGGGGGGTTGCTATCGGGAATACCGCCACGTCCTCGCCCCTGACCTCCTTGCTGCGGGGGACTGTGCTGAGCATGTCGATGGCCAGGATCATCAGGAGCAGGCCCCCGGCTACCTTGAAGCTTGAGAGCGAGAAGCCCATCAACTCCACCGCAGCCCTGCCGGCCAGGGAGAAGATGGAGAGCAGCACCACTACTATCAGCATGGCCGTGCTAAGCACGCGCCGCCTCTCACGCTCGGTCATGTGCCTGGTCAGCGCCAGGTAGTAGGGTATCAGCCCCACGGGGTCGAGGACTATGTAGAGCTTGAAGGCCACCAGGGCTATGGATGCTGCATCCAAGCTCCTCCCCGCTAGAGCCCCATCCTGGACGCCACCCGCCAGGCGTCGACGCCCGGCGCGGCCGGCTTCTTCTCCACGCGCCTGCGCGGCAGCTTGAGCCTGCGGTGCGAGTAGCTGGCCGCCCTCTCCGCCAGCCCCCTCTCCTCCACTATCCTGGTGTTGTAGTCGCCGCTCGCGAAGGCCGGGTCGTTCAGGATGAGGTGGAGGAAGGCCAGGTTGGTCTTGACGCCCTCTATCACAGTCTCCTCGAGGGCTGCGATGAGCCTCCTGCGCGCCTCCTCGCGGGTCGAGCCCCAGCAGACGATCTTCATTATCAGGGGGTCGTAGTATATCGGCACCTCGGCGCCCTCGTAGTAGCCGCTATCCACCCTGGTGAAGGGCCCGCTCGGCTCCCTGTACGCGGTTATCCTGCCTGGGGATGGCGCGAAGCCCGCGGCCGGGTCCTCTGCGTATACCCTGGCCTCCATGGCGTGCCCCCGCAGCTCCACCTCCTCCTGCCTGAAGCTGACGCCCTCGCCCGCGGCTATCAGTATCTGCTCCCTCACTATGTCGATGCCCGTGACCATCTCTGTCACTGGGTGCTCAACCTGTATCCTGGAGTTTACCTCCAGGAGGTAGAGCTCCCGGCTGGGGGGGTCGTACAGGAACTCGAATGTCCCGGCGTTGACGTAGTTGCACGCGCGAGCAGCCTTGAGGGCGAGGGTCAGGAGCCTCTCCCTCAGCTCCTCGTCTAGAGCGGGAGAGGGGGCCTCCTCCACGACCTTCTGGAACCTCCTCTGCACGGAGCACTCCCTCTCGTAGAGGTGGAGGACGCCGCCCCTCCCATCCCCCAGCACCTGCACCTCAACGTGCCTGGCCTTGGGCAGGTACTTCTCGAGGTACACCTCCCCCCTGCCGAACGCCTTGCGCGCAAGGTCCTCCGCCCTGCGCAGGGCCTCCAGCAGGTCAGCCTCGCTCCACGCGATTGACATCCCTATCCCCCCTCCCCCTGCGGCGGGCTTCACCATCACGGGGTAGCCGAGCTCCTCGGCCACGCTGGGCGCGTCGCGGGGGTCGACTGGCTCGAGAGTGCCGGGCACGACGGGCACGCCGGCGCTCCTGAAGAACCTCCTGGCGCCCAGCTTATCGCCCACCAGCCTCTGGACCCTGGCTGGCGGGCCTATGAACGCTATCCCCTCCTCCTCCAGCCTCTCAGCCAGCTCGG
Organism: Thermoprotei archaeon; assembly: GCA_003649495.1. Taxonomy (GTDB): domain Archaea; phylum Thermoproteota; class Thermoprotei; order Thermofilales; family Thermofilaceae; genus B17-G15. Next base: position 10,096 of record QMRZ01000044.1, read on the forward strand.
CGCTCTGGGCGAGGAACCCGTAGCCCGGGTGCACCGCCTCAGCCCCCACGTCCCTGGCAGCCCTCACGACGGCCTCGACGCTGAGGTAGCTGTCGGATGGCTCGGGGCCCCCGAGCCTAAC
>QMRZ01000045.1 GCA_003649495.1 Thermoprotei archaeon
CTATGACCCGGCTAGGGCGACGATATACGTGAGGTCGAGGGTGGAGCTGAGGAATCCTCTGGTGGTGCTGCACGAGTTCTACCACCACCTGAGGTACGCGCTAGGCGAGCATAGGGGGACTGAGAAGCACGCGGATCGCTACGCGGCTGAGTCAGTGAGGGCTCTGTGGAAGCTCATTAACCAGGGTCGAAGGCTTTTCAATAGAGATCGAAGCTGATCATTAAATGATGGTATTCTTCGGTAAGAAGACGTTAAAGAAGTGGTGAAGAAGATCGATGGAGAGTTTAGTAAGATGGGCGGGCTGAGGAGGGGGGAAGAAGTTCGACAGGACCATCAACAAGCTGCTGGAGAATGCTCAGGCAGTTCCCTGAGGAGGAGTTCAGGGGGCTGCTGGAGGCTGGGGACACGCTCTTCAGCACTACTACCTGGCCCTCACGGCGTACGACGCTGGGAGGTTCGAGGACTGCATCAAGTGGGGCTGTGAGGCCCTCAGAGCGGCTGAGAGGATGCTCGTGTAGAGGGCCTCGCGAGCGAGGAGGCGGCTGAGAGGCTTAGGGGGAGCCCGCGGCATGGTACGTGGTGTACAGGCTGGCTCGTCGCGGCGGTCACCGGCAGGTATGAGGACGCGCTGGAGACTGCGAGGCGCTTCGTAGGGGAGGCTAGGGCGTGCACAGTCCCCGAGGGCCTCATCAGGGCCATGGGGGAGGACGCAGTGCGCAGGGCGGCCATTAGGCTTAGGTTCTGAGGCTCATGACAGTGCTCGCCTGGGAGGGCATGCTGAGGGGCGACACAGCCTATCTGCTCAAGATCTCCATATACCCAGCCAAGGAGAGTGTTGAGGCAGCTCTCGAGGCAGTTGATACAGAGGCTCTCAGAGAGGCTTACGCCAAGCACGACATACCGCTAGAGGCGCTGGAGGGGGGTCTCGAGGCCCTAGAGGAGCTAGCCAGGGTCTACGAGCTATGGTAATTGAAGCACTGTAGGGCAGCTGTAGCTAGACTCCCCTCCTAATCCTCCTCCCCATCTCATCTCTGAAGCACCAGAGGCCCTCGCCTGCATCAACTATCACTATGCCCAGCCTGCCCAGGAGCTTATCATTGAGGAGTACGTGGCCCACCGCGGGTAGCGTTAACACGTCGCTCACTACTCCCCCCTCCACGCGGTCGCCCCCTAGCACGTACACCTTGACGGAGCAGGGGTAGCGCACCATTGATGCCACGCGCCCATCTCCAGTCAGCTTTGAAGCTGGCTCGGGCTCCGCCACCTCCCTGAGCGCCAGCTCGCGGGCTACTCGAGCTGGCACTGCTAGCTCGGGCACGGAGCCTGAGAAGCCGCTATTAGCGATCGCCACGAGCTCCACGCTGCGGCTCCCGTCCACTCTCTCCACTCTCACCCTTACCCTCAGCACGCTCCTCCACCCCCAGGAGGGTGAGCATCACTTCCTCGCCCTCCTCCACCTCTAGGAGGGTGAGTAGCGCCTCCTCCTCGACCATCCCGGGATCTACTGTGCCCCGCTGCTAAAATGGTTTCCCGGCCGCGGGTGTAAATATTATAGCCGGGGCTGGGCAGTGGTTGGTGAGGAGCCTTGAGGAGGGTTATAAGCCTGGATGGGGAGTGGAGGCTGCAGTGGTTCGAGTTCGGGTATAGCGAGGGCCAGTTCAAGAGGGATTACGACGATTCCTGGTGGCTGAGGGCTAGGGTGCCGGGGGAGGTCCACGAGGCGCTGCTTGAGCAGGGGCTTATAGAGGACCCCTTCTACGCCGATAACTGCGAGAAGAGGGAATGGGTTGAGCGTGTCGACTGGTGGTACCGCCGCCGCTTCTACGTGCCGGAGGAGCTGAGGGGCAAGAAGGTGGAGCTCGTGTTCGAGGGCCTGGACACGTTCGCCACGGTGTGGGTGAACGGCGTGAAGGTCGCGGAGTCGGAGGACATGTTCATCCCCCTGCGGGTAGACGTGACCGACAAGCTGGAGTACGGGGCCTGGAACGTCATCGCGGTGAGGCTGGGGGCCCCCTGGTACGAGACCCTGAGGAGGGCTGGGGGCTTCAGCGAGAGGCCCCTCAACTGGAATGGGAGCTACGCGAGGCTGTACGTGAGGAAGGCGCAGTACCAGTACGGGTGGGACTGGGCGGTGAAGCTCCTGACAGCGGGGATATGGAGGAGCGTGAGGCTGGAGGCCTACGAGAGGGCCGTGATAAGGGACACGTTCGTCAGGACGCTGGCAGTGGGCGAGGATTGGGCGGAGATCGAGGTGTGGATCGAGGTCGAGTCAGTGGGCGAGTACGACGCGGAGCTGAGGTTCACGGCCTCCTGCCTCGACTCGAGGATTGAGCACGCCGCCCGCCTAAAGCTGCACAAGGGGCTGAACGAGCATAGGTTCAGGCTGAGGGTTGGGGGCGCCAAGCTCTGGTGGCCCCTCGGCTACGGGCCCCAGAACCTCTATGACGCCCGAGTGGAGCTGCGGGTGGGCGGGGAGCTGGAGGATGAGCGGAGCTTCAGGTTCGGGATCAGGACTGTGGAGCTCGTCACCGAGTCCCGGGAGGCGCCGAACGGCAGGGTGTTCTACTTGAAGGTGAACGGCGTGCCCATCTTCTGTAAGGGGGCTAACTGGATACCGGCTGACCTCCTGATATCCAGGGTTGACAGGGGGAGGTACGAGGAGCTGCTGAGGCTAGCTGCTGAGGGGAACCACAACATGCTCAGGGTCTGGGGCGGGGGCCTCGTCGAGTACGACGACTTCTACGACCTATGCGACGAGCTGGGGATAATGCTGTGGCACGACTTCCAGTTCGCGTGTGGCCACTACCCCGAGGACGAGGAGTTCCTAGAGCTTGTGAGGAGGGAGGTTGAGGCCACCGTGAGGAGGCTCAGGAACCACCCCTCAATAGTCCTCTGGTGTGGGAATAACGAGGATGAGATGTTCGACTACTACATGGGCTACGGCGTCACTAGGCCCAGGATAGACTTCGAGGTGATACCCGAGGTCGTCAGGAGGCTGGACCCCTCGAGGCCCTACTGGCCCTCGAGCCCCTGGGGCGGCGAGCACCCCAACGACCCGAGGGAGGGCGACAGGCACAACTGGGAGGTCTACCACGGGATGGCGCCGATAGAGAGCTACACGCGCGATGAGGCGAGGTTCCTCAGCGAGTTTGGGATGCAGGCGGCCCCGCACCCCCACACGCTGAGGGAGGTTCCTGCCCCCCGGCAGGCTCTGGCCCATCAACGAGCTCTGGATCTACCACTACCACGTCCCGGAGAAGGTGGTGCCCTACCTGAGGGACTACGGCGAGCCCAGGGACCTGCTCAGCTACGTGTTCCTCACACAGCTGGTGCAGGCTGAGGCGCTGAAGACCGCGATAGAGCACTGCAGGCGCAGGAAGTTCCTCTGTGGCGGAGCCCTCTACTGGAGCTTCAACGCCCCCTGGCCTAACGCGTGCTGGGAGACCGTGGATTACTATGGGAGGCCTAAGATGGGCTACTACTTCGCTAAGAGGGCGTTCGCCCCAGTCCTCGTATCCCCCCTGAGGAGGGGCGATGAGATTGAGGTGTGGGTCGTGAACGACGAGCTGAGGATGGTGAGGGGCGTCCTCAAGGTGAGCGTGGTGGATGTCGAGAGGGGCGAGGTGATCGGGGAGCGCGAGGCTAGCATCTCGGTGGAGCCTAACTCGTCCAGCCTGGTGGCCCGCTACAAGCTGAGGGACCTGGGGGTCGAGGACCCGGAGGCCGTAGTGCTGTGCTTCAGGCTTGAGCACGATGGCGGCGAGTCGAGGAACGTGCTGCTGCTGGCGAGGCACAGGGATGTGAGGTTCTCCACGACCAGCCTGGAGTTAGAGGTGGTGGAGGCCAGGAGGGAGGGCGATGACGCTATCATAGAAGTGGAGGTCGGCAGCGAGCGCTACGCCAGGCTGGCCTTCATCGATGTGGCCGAGGACTACGTGGCAGTAGCTAGCGACAACTTCTTCGATCTCCTGCCGGGCGAGAGGAGGAGGATCACGCTCAGGGTCAAGAAGCCGGGCAAGACTGTGACAGTCATAGCCGCAGCCTACAACGCCCCCACGCCCGTCAGGAGGGTGGTTGAGCTGTAGCTACTGCCTCGCGAGGGCGGCCGCACCCCGCGAGCCAGACTGCTGGCAGCAGGCCTGCTGCCAGCGCAGTCGCCGTGGCAAACAGCAGGATGGAGGGGGTTGTCAGGGAGGGAGATGCGAGGTACTCGCCTGCTACGAGCATCGCGATGCTAGTGATGCAGAGGGCTAGGACCCCCTTTGAGAGTGTTGATCCCCCCCTCCTGCCGAATCTCCTTGCCAGGGCTAGGATCAGGACCGTTGGAGCGAGCAGGTAGGCAGCCCCTATGACTACGCTTGCGACCGATATCGCGAGCACGGCCCTGAGCTCCGGGTCGTAGTCGGGGACTCTGCCGTAGAGTGCCATGGCCAGCTTCAAGGCCAGCGAGGCGAGGTAAAGCAGGACCTTCGGCCCCTCGAACACCCCGCTGGGGACTAGGGCTTCGAATCCCCGCTCAAGGCACTTGCCAGCGAAGCTCTGCTCCAGCACTACCTCTCTGAACTCCGCGAACGCTCCGCTGCTGGCGGCCTGTTCCGCCGGGCGTATCCACCATGCCTCCACAGCCCCCGCCTCGAGCGGCGCATGAGGGGGCTGCCCCGGCTCTACCCTTGTCATCTGTCCGCCCTCAACGACGACCTCCTCCGACGCGGCGGCAACGACCACCTCCCCCTGGAGGACCGTGAGGCACGTCACTCCGCTGGAGTCGACCTCCAGCACGAACTCCGAGTTCATGCCCGTGATCTCGGCCGAGTCAGTGCGCACCTTGAGGCCCTTGACGCCCTCGCCCAGCTTCTCGATGTGTACCCTGCTGTCCCTAGCGACGTATAGAACGCGGCCAGGGAGGAGCTTCACCAGCCCCCTATCCCAGCTGAGGAGGCTCAGGCCGTAGAGGTCGACTCTGAGCATGTCTCCCCAAGGGCTGGTGGCGTCCCTCAGGAAAAGGGTGCCGTCGAAGCCCATCCCCCCGGCCCTGAAGCAGTCGCCGGGCTCCAGCACGAGGACGCTGAGCCCACCCCTCCTCAGGGGGGCCACCGCGTGATGGCTCGCACTCAGCCTCGAGGGGGGCGTCAGGTTAATCTCTAGATTGTCGTGAAGCACCAGAGCCGCTAGGCTGCCCGCCCCCGAGCTCCTGAGTACACCGGCTGGCTCGCGCATGTCTGGCGTGACCAGCACCGGCATGTCGTAGGCGGCGGGCTTTGCGAGCTCCTCGATACGGGGGATCGAGGCTGGATCTAGGAATGCCTTCGCCATTATCCACTCGCTCATAGTCCGCGGATATCTCCCGTAAACCCTCCTAAAGGCGGCACAGGTCCTGAGGAAGTCCCTGAGCACTGCCGCGGGTTTCGCTGACTTGCCGCTGTAGCTGAGGCCGTAGAGAGCGGTCCAGAAGCCCGTTATCCGGCCCTCTATCCAGTCGCCCCGGGCTCCTCCGGGATGGCGGCCGAGGTACTTCCCAGTGTCGTAGTGCTCGCCCACGTAGCTGGGCAGGAGCCTGGAGTAGGACATGACGAGTATTGGGAAGAAGTTGGCGAATCCCTCGTCGTAGGCAGTATCTCTGTTCTCGGAGGGGTCCCACTCGCTCACATGGCTCCCCCCGAGCCTGGCGCCGGGGTCGTGAAGCAGCTCCTCCTTCACCCTGTGCCCGAACTCGTGGATCAGGTCGCTGAGGGAGTTCCCTGTGATCCCCCCAAACGAGTAGAACTCGTCAGCCGCCAGCCTGATGTTAATAATGTTGGGCGGCTTGAACTCGCCTGGGCAGGGCTCGCTGCCGCACATCCCGCAGTCAACCCCATACCTTATGGCCAGCTTCTCTACGATCCCTCTGGCCCTCGCTGGGCTCACGCCCGCTGCCTTCAGGAGCCCCTCGATCTCTGCGCGCAGCAGCGCCTCCCAGGTGTTAAGGCTCCTCACGACGAGCACGAGGTCCCTTCCCACCTCTAGGCCTTCGGGCCCTAAGCGTGGGTAGACGGCTACCAGCCTCCCCCGCTCGTCGGCCACCCACACTGAGTAGGTGCGAGTCACCCTGATCTTGCACTTCAGGCCGCCTGAGCCCTTCTGGACGTCCAGCACTACGATGGGCCCCCTCCTGCTCCGCGAGGGGTACCTCTTGTAGGTCCCCCACCTATCTCTCCACTCGTCGCCCTCGGTAGGGAGGGAGTCGAGCTCTATCCTGTAGCCCCCCAGCACCAGCCTCCCACACGAGTCCGTAAGGAAGCTCACCATGCTCGTGTTCCCCTTCTCGTCGGTGATGCCCGCTAGCTCCCGGCCGCCGGGCTGGCGCACCGTGAAGCTGACCTTCAGCGGCCTCAGGGTCAACCTACCTCCCTCAAGCACTTGCTCGTAGATGAAGAGGCACGGCCAGTTAGGCGCCTCGACGACTTCGAACGTCCTCTCGTACTCGCCCCTGTTACCCTCGCCGTCCTCTACCACGAGCTTCACAGTGTGCGTGCCAGCCTCTAGCTTGGGGCACTTCCACGTTCGCGCGCTCCCGACGCTGGACAGGTATCTGCCGTCCAGGTACCACCTGTACTCGACCGATGCCCCCAGCTCGGTGGCTGTGAACGTCACCTCGTCGGCGTCGGTGGGGCTCTCAGGCCACATGGTGAAGTACGCGTCCAACCCACCCTGGGCCGGGGGCCTGATCTCCACCACGCCGAAGCTCCTGTTAACGTTATCCCACATCAGGGTGGCTAGCCTCCTTAAGAAATCGGCGTCGACTCCACAGTCCGTCGCCGACTGGGAGACGCTCACCAGTAGCTCATTGGCGGCGAATACGAGTGCGAGTTCCTCCCTGTAGCTCTGGCCGTCCTCCACGGGGTGAGGGGGGGTATGGACCTCGAGGAACTTCCGGCCCCCAACCTCCACTACCCTCACCTCCTCAAGCCCTGCGTCTCCGGGGATTAGAAGGCGGAGGACGTCGCGCAGGTCCAGCACGTAGGAATCTATGTCGTCAACGACGTGGAAGTCTATGTACGTGCCCTTCAAGCAGCCTCCCACGTCCCCGGAGGCGTGCACGTACTTGTGGAGCACAAGATTGTGCCTGCGGAATAGCTGAATCATCTCATCATACTCCTGGCAGCGAGGATAGCCTTCCTGGACGCACTGCTGCTTCAAGCCCTCGAGGGTCGGCGCATCCATGGTCATGTAGTGCTTGAAGGACACCCCGATCTCCTGGGTGCTCGGGATTAATGCCCTCAGCCTCTCCCTGGCAGGCCTGGCGCCCAGCTGTGGCGCGGCCACGGATGCGAGGACTAGGAGTGCTAAGATGGCTGCTCCCAAACTCCTCGGGCTTGAAGTGCGGGACCGCGAGAGAACGCGGCGGGCACCTCCAGCCTCCCATAGACTCGTACGCATGTGCTAAGACCTGGGGACATGGCCCCTGCCACTACCCTTATAAATATGTTTCCATGCGGGCGTGCGGCATCGATATGTGCTGGCCGTGGTGGGATTACCTATGGCTGGGGCGTTGAAGCGCTACGTGGAGGCGTACCGGGCGTGGGGGAGGAACGCCAGAGTGCTAGTAATCACAGAGCCCCTCTGGAGCGTACCGATGTCCTGGATATTCTTCTATAGGCCGATCTACCTGAGGGAGCTGGCCTTCAGCGAGGCGGAGATAGGGCTCCTCTACTCGATACCACTGGTCCTCCAGCTGTTCATGCCCCTCCTCGGAGGCTACCTGGCGGATAGGTTCGGGAGGAAGAGGACCTTCATGCTCTTCGACGCGGTTGGGTGGCTCGGGGCGGTGCTCATATGGGCGTCCACCAGCGATAGGCTGCTGATAGCCCTGGCCTTCGTATTCGAGGGCCTGGTCTCCACAACTTACGCGGTGTGGGAGTGCCTCCTAGTGGAGGACACGGGCCTGGAGTACAGGGCCAGCATCTACGGGGCCGTCCAGGTGATATTCCTGGTGGGCAGCCTGCTGACCCCCCTGGCCGGCGCGGTGGTCGACGCGTTTGGCGTAGCCCCGGGCTTCCGCCTGATATCCTGGCTGGCGCTGGCCTCGCTCGTGGCCATGTACGCGATTAGGCAGGCTCTCCTAGTGGAGCCGCCGGCGACCCGCCTGATCGAGGAGAGGGGGGCCTCCAGCTACCGCGAGGTGCTGGGGGCGCTAGCCTCGGACCGCAGGATGCTGTCGATAGTGGTGGTGAACACCCTGGCGGGCTTCATGTACCCCATGGCGTGGGCGATACCCCTCTACCTCACTGATGAGCGGGCGCTGGGCCTGGACCCCGGCCTGGCTTCCACGTTCCAGACGGCGTCTGCGATCCCCAGCATAGCCCTGCTCCTCACCCTGACCCCCAGGCTCGCGGGCAGGGCCCTCGCTACTGCGATAAGGGCGAGCTACCTGGCGGGCGCTGCTGGCATGGCGCTGCTGGCGGCCGCGCCCCACGGCGCCTACTGCGCAGCCCTAGCGGCTTCAGCTCTCGACTCCTTCAGGTACGTCGCCTCATTCGCCCTTGTGAGGACCTACCTGAACAACTCGATAGACTCTGTGGACCCGAAGCTCAGGGCTAAGCTGCTCTCCCTGGCGACTACGCTCTCAGCCGTGGCGTCGCTGCCGGCTCCAGCCGCCTCTGGCCTGGCCTACGCGGCCGGGCCCAGGCTCGTGCCCCTCCTCCTCGCCCTGCTCTCCCTGGCGTGCTCCCTCCTAACCCGCTGAGCTAGCGGTAGGTAGATAAGCGTGGGACCGTAGGTTGATGGGCGTCGCGCTATGAAGATCCTGTGCGTGAATAGTGGGTCCTCAACAATCAAGTACAAGCTCTTCGAGATGCCCAGCGAGGAGCTGCTCGCCTCCGGGATTGTCGAGAGGATAGGGGAGGAGGTCTCCTACATCAGGTACAGGTCAGCTAGGGGGGAGATAAGGAGGACTGGGAGGGTCAGGGATCACGAGGAGGCCTTCAGGGAGGCGCTGCGGTGCCTGATGGACCCCGAGAAGGGCGTGATAAAGGACCCCTCTGAGGTGAGGGGCGTCGGCCACAGGGTGGTGCATGGCGGCGAGAAGTACGCGAAGCCCGTCGTGATAGACGAGGACGTGATGAGGACTATCGAGGAGCTGTCGATACTGGCCCCCCTCCACAACCCGGCCAACCTGGCTGGGATAAGAGGGGCGATGAAGGCGTTTAAGGACGCGGTCCACGTCGCCGTCTTCGACACCGCGTTCCACGCCACCCTGCCGGAGGAGGCCTACCTATACGCGATACCGTACGAGCTCTACGAGAAGTACAGGATAAGGAGGTACGGGTTCCACGGCATATCCCACGAGTACGTGGCTAGGAGGGCGGCTGAGATACTGGGGCGGCCGCTCGAGGAGCTGAGGATAATAACGCTGCACCTGGGCAACGGCGCCAGCGCCGCCGCCGTCAAGTATGGGAAGTCTGTGGACACGAGCATGGGCCTCACCCCCCTCGAGGGTCTGGTGATGGGGACTAGGAGCGGCGACATAGACCCCGCGATATTCTACTTCCTGATGAAGCAGGAGGGGATGAGCGCCGACGAGGTCTACGAGCTCCTCAACAAGAGGAGCGGGCTGCTCGGCCTCTCCGGCGTCAGCAACGATGTCAGGCTGATCTGGGAGGAGTTCAAGAAGGGGAACAGGAGGGCTGAGCTGGCCTTCAGGGTCTTCGCCTACAGGATAAAGAAGTACATAGGCGCCTACGCCGCCGCGATGGGCGGGGTCGACGCCATAGTCTTCACCGCCGGGATAGGGGAGAAGAGCAGTGAGGTAAGCAGCTACATTAGGAGGCTGGTCTGCGAGGGCCTCGAGTTCCTCGGCGTTAAGCTGGATGAGGAGAGGAACAGGGACCCAGAGAAGTACGGGTACGTGATAAGCAGCGATGACTCGAGAGTCAAGGTGCTGGCGATACCGACTAACGAGGAGTTGATGATGGCCAGGGAGGTCTACAGGATACTCCAGCGGGGCAGCTGCTAGGCCTTGCTGAGGCCCTCCAGCCTCCTCAACACGCTTTTTACCTCCTCCTCCACCTCCTCAGGCGTGTACTCCACCTCCAACCTGTGCCCATACCTCCTCCCATCCCACCCCAGCACTAGGTAGGCCCTGGGCCTGCAGGCGAAGCACCTGGCTGTTAGCCAGGCGTATATCCTCACCTGGGCTATGGAGTACCTGTCGGGGCTCTCGTAGTA
>QMRZ01000046.1 GCA_003649495.1 Thermoprotei archaeon
GGGTTTGCCCACCTCTCCGAGAGGGAGGGGGCTTACTGGCTGGAGGAGCTCTACGTCGCCCCGGAGTACCGGGGCTTGGGCATTGGGAGGAGGCTTGTGGAGGAGGCTGAGGAGTACGTTAGGGGGCGGGCCCCGGCCCTGTACGTGATGGTGCTCCCCCAGGATGGCGCGGCGATCCGGTTCTGGATTCACATGGGCTACAGGATACTCAACACGGTTGAGCTGGTGAAGGACCTTGAGGAGCCGGAGGGGGAGGAGACGCGGCTACTGGAGTTCTTCGGCTACCCCCTCCGCATATGGAGGTGGAGGAGGGAGGAGTACGATGATGTGGAGAGGGAGTACCTGGAGGCGCTTGATGAGTTCTACAGGCTCGGCGGCACGCGCGAGCTGTACCTGAAGCTGGCCGTGGAGGCGCTCAGGAGGTGGATCGAGGCGCGCTCAAAGCCTAGGCGGGGATAGCCCCCTCATCCCGGGACGCGGCTATTACGCGCGCCGCCTCGGGGCCGGTAGCCAGGGGCTGTCAAAGGCTTTAATGACTCAATTTACATTAGTGACATAGTAACCGTTAAGGTGCCCAGGGAGCTGAGGGAGAAGATGAGGAGGTTCAGCTACGTGAACTGGAGTGAGGTGATTCGGGAGGCTATAAGGAGGCGTATGGAGGCTGAGGAGAGGAGGCAGTGCATGCTCGAGGCTGCTAGGGAGATGGATGAGATCAGGGGTAGGATCCTGAGGTTGTACGGCGCTACTGGCTATGACTCGAGCGAGGTGATTAGGCGGTGGAGGGAGTCGAGAAGGTGGTAGTTGACGCGAGCGTAGCTGTCAAGTGGCTCGCTCCCCGAGAGGGCGCGGCCCTACCTGAGAGGTGAGGTGGCGCTGACCGCACCTCGTGTTATATGAGGTGGCTAACGCCCTCAGGCTCCACAGGATGTACAGGCTGGCTCCAGGCAGCGTGGCGGGCGTTGTGAAGGCCCTGGCGGGCCTCGGAATCGTCAGGAGCTTCTCCCTCGAGGGGACTGTTGAGCTATCAGTTGATGAGAGTGTTAACGTGTACAACGCCGTGTATGGGGCAATTGCCCTGAGCACTGGCGGCGCGCTGGTTACGAGTGATGAGGAGTTCTACGAGAAGATCGGGAGTAAGCGAGGATCGTCATGCTGAGCGAGTCAAGCCTTCATTAGGTTTAGAGACCGGAGATTAAGGCAGGGGTAAAGACCCTCCGGCAAGCACCTCTGTGCAGCTCGCTATTCGAAGAGTATTGGCCAGGAGATTGAGGGGTTTAAACGTAAAATAAATTGAGCTTAGGTAGCTGCTGTGTGGACCTGGTAGCTTATGTACTTCTCCCTCTCCCTCTTGCTTAGGCTCCTCCACAGCAGCAACTGCTTTCTTATGGCGTCCATAAAGTAGTAGTTCGAAGATCTCCATGTTATGTAGTCTCCGGTAAGTCTCTCAACGCTTATGCTTGCCGAGAAACGATTCCTCACACGTGTGAAGTATAGCCTGGCGCTTTGAGTGACGTTCATCTCGCGTGGAGCTAGCAGGACTTTGAAGTCTAGGCTCATTGTCTCAAGCTTTGGAGGCTTAACGTCGAGTACCGTGAAGTACCTAGTCACCTTGCCCTCACCCATTAAATATTCGTAGAGATAGTAGAGCAGGCCTCTGACCTCCGCCTCTGTGGCCACGGTCACTGGTAGTGGGACCATCCACTTATCTCCTCTGGGCTTGGTGGGCGGGCTCCACCTGCGCTCTAGTGATGGCGTGATTATCTTAGCTGCTATGCTTATCGGGTAGATGGCCGAGGCCAGTATGACCCCGATGGTAACCATGAGTGATAACACGGCGGATAGGGAGGAATAATTAACCACGTAGATGGATGGCAAGACGCCTATCCTATACAGCAATAAGTTTAACCCTATGCCTGCCAGGTAGCCTAACACTGAGGCAAGTATTGCATATACTAGGCTCTCGGTCATGAACATGAGCGCAGCGCCCCTGGGCGAGAGGCCCAATGCCGAGTAGATGTACACGTCTCTCCTCCTCTCACGTAGGGAGGCGATCAATGCAATCAATATGTTGAGAGCCCCTATTACGAGTACCACCACGATTATGCCCCATCCCATCAGCGCCCAGGTCATGATGCCTGTGTAGCTTATCGCCTTGCCCTCTACGCCGAGGAGCGCGTTGCCGAATAATTTAGCTAGCTCCGATGCCAGCTTGTTGCCCTCTCCCCTCTCGACAACTGACTCATTCAAGTAGACGGCGACGCTTGCCACATAACCTCCCAGATCCTTCACCAGCTTCCATGGCACCACCAGGATGAAATCCCATGCAGATGGGTATTGCACCCGTGGCGGCTTCTTGCCGGGCGGCACGTACTGAGGTATCGTGGTGGGCTCAATGGGTGCAAAGCCCAGCCCGTCGAGATCCTTAAGCCCAGTCAGTACTTGCGGCTCATAGACGCCTACTACCAGTAGCTTAAGCCCACACCACTCGATGAAGTCACCGACTGTAACGTTCAGTACCTGGCTCTGCCTGGTGGTGATCAGGCAGGTGGTGTAGTCCATGTCAGAGAACGTTCTTCCTAGAATCAACGCTTTTCCGAGAATCTTCTTTGAATCCACCTCGGTGAGGCCCAGGAACGCTTTGATCGGGTAGGATGCGTTAGGCCCCATGACGTACGTCATCGGCCCGTGTGGATATAGCATTGGGGGATAAAGCCAGTATCTAGGCGAGACCACGCCCCTGTCATTAACAATGCCGTACACTATCATTGGAGTATATATGTCGAAGACGTCTTTGGGGGGCGTAGCGTAGCTCTTCTTGACTAGTATCCCTACGTAGGGAGTCTCCTGCTGCCGAGAGCTTGTCAGGACTGCTAGGAAGCTTGAGGTTGAAGTCAAGGATAATGTCGCTATTACTATAGTTATTACGGTGAACATCGTTAGAGCTGTTCTCAGCTTGTAGCGGCGCATGTTTTCTATCGCTAGAGTCGAGAAGTGCGTGAAGGGAGCGACGCTTACGGCTATCCTATGCTTACCGAGCCTCCTCTCAGCCTCGGTTGCCATTACCTCTGTAGTCTCTCCCGCGAAGATGCTGAGGACGAAGAACAAGAGGAACAGGACTAGTATGCCACATAGGCTTAATGCGGAGTTAGATACTAGCATGAATGCTGGGTGTATCACTCCGAAGAGGATGACTAGAAATGCGGCTATGAGAATTGTTATTACGAACCTCTTTTTCCCTTCACTGTGGAATATTAGCCTTTCGAAGAATATCGCAAAGGGCACTATTAGGGAGAAGTAGAAGATAGTAGCTGCGGATAAATCATAGATCAGTGGCATTACATGCTCCCTATAAGCCCTTAGAGCCCATGCTCTAGCGGCGAGTGCAGAGTAGTAGGCTTTCTCGTAGTTCTTCTCTCGGAGGAATCTCTCTGTACTATTTAAGTATTCAAAAGCTTTTGAAAGGGCCTCACCTAGGGTTAGTGAACTGACATAGTGTGAAGTGAGGATTTCAGCTCTGTGCTTGGAGATGAGCGCTAAATCCTTGGCGAAGCGGTAAGCTGTGAAAGTGATCCTCACAATCTCTCCCTGAGATTTAGCGAGTATACCGTTACCCTCAGGATTCCTAGCACTGGCATTAACTAGCACGCCAGCATGTTCTAGACGAATTAATCCAAACTGGTAGACGATGGCAACCCGTGAGCCAGGTCTGACGAAAATTAGCGCAATAGGATCCGCGGGCCTGTAGTAGTAGCCGTAAAATATCGGCTCGGAGAACGTGTCGAAGTCATACGGCATTACTTTGCTCATACTGGTAAAGTAGTTTACTTCTCCACTCCTCGTAGGATCGGGGATTACCCCCCTTCTCCCAGTAATGGGATCGAAGACGTCGAAGAGCTCGATTGTCGCACAGGGGAAGACTACAGCAGTTACGTTGTATGGATGAGCCAGTGGTGCGAAGAACATGGTGAATGACTTTGCTCCATATACTCCCATGTCGGGCGCATACAGTATTGCAGATCCATTAACGACCCAGGCCTCCACGTAGATGTTACCTGGAAGGACCGAGGATACGGGGAGTCCATGTACCTCAAAGTAGCCATTCTCATCAGTCATTGCTATTATGTTAGCGAATGGGTAGTAGTACAGCTGGGGCTGCACCCCAATTCTCACCAGAGCCCTTCCCACGGGTTTATACCATCCGCTTTCGATGTTATAGCAGACTACTTTGCCTCGGAAAGTTATATAAGACTTGAAGTCTCCGCCGAGAATCATCAACCTATTTGGCTTTACCTTGCTCCACACGATCCCTGTATCCTCGGTAGATAAGTAGTAGTCGACGATCATCATTGATATCATGAACTGGGTATTTAGTTTTTCAAAGTTCACATTATCTAGAGTGTCAAAGGGAGTTCCCCACCATATTCGCTTCGCGTAAGAGGTCATTATAGTGAAGGCTAGCCCTCCGCTGAGAGTCGCTGGCTCTGTATCCAGTATGTATGGCTCAGGCTCTGTACCTGTCCAGTAGATGCTCTTCAGGGCTGCAAAGAGGAGATTTTCCGGAATACCAGCGCTCCGCAGCCGCGGGATTATAGATTTATCAATAGCGGCCAGTACCGGTACGTATCTGCTTTCTATCGCGCCTGACCCTCCCGCTGCCCCACACTTGTAGAAGTGGCCTACGTAAAGTAGTGTGACTCCCTCATTATCCGAGGAGAGATCTAAGCCTATCTGTAGGAGGATTTTTTGCTTATCTAGCATTACATCTCGGCTAAAGTAATACTGTTCAACAAATTCCCTAGCACCAGCAAGCCCCTCCCAGTGCCCACCATATACGACAAGCCATAACGTCCTTAATGGCCTATTAACCGCGTAATAACGTGCTAGCTCAAGTAGGAAGGCCACTCCTATGGCATCCGTGGCTCCAGGAGCTAGGCTGGGCGCGATCGACCAGGTGTCGTAGTGTGTCGAGAGTATTATAACCTCATCAGGGTACTTCGTGCCGTTAATAATTGCTATTATGTTCTTTCCTTTCACTTTCCTGAAGTATATATTGCTGAATACTCTTACACGACCTCCTTGAGCCGCTAATTTGAGTAATTCATCACAGTATTTAGCTGGGATGAGAAGCCTTGGAACGTAAATGGGAGTCATTGAGAACTTACTTAATGCCTCATACTTAGTAATGGGCTCCATTAGGAAGAGAATGGCTTTTGCGCCAAAATTGACCACATTAATCCAGTTGAATCCGCTTCTGGGATCCATAAGTGCTATTGAGCCATTAATGTCCTTGCCGCTCAGCTCGCTTAGCTCGCCGCTACCGACGTACACGAGTTTGCCCTCAATACCGCGGGGGCTTGCGCATGCCTGGATGAAGTTCGGCCAGAGAGCATACGCGTTAATTGTTTTGCGCGTTCCATTGGGCCATATTAACTCTATGTAAGAGCCCATATCCATTGGTACGACGACGTCGTATTCCTGAACCATGACTTTCAGACCTAAGTGCCTGAAGTAGTTCACGATGTACTCTGTAGCCCTCTCGTAGCCTGGATAACCCGTTACCCTTGAACCCATGCTTGTTAAGGATTTCAAGTGAATTTTTATCGCTGAGGTATTAAGTTCAGATAGCTGCGCGGTAGCTTGGGGGAGAGCATAGGTAGGTTTTGAGGAGGTAATGCGAATTGCCCCCGGCAGCAGAGTTAGGGAGGATAACAGTAGTATGAGTGTGATGAGCACCATGGGTAATATGTGTACCTGCTTTTCCGCAGACGTTTTACTACTGCTCTTATTGCCACCGCTTATTACTGTCACGGCCTCTCACCCCGCCGGATATATCTTTTGTGCATAACAAAATAAGGTCTCCGCAGCACGAGAGACGGGTTTTAGCCAGTAAAAGGGCCGGGAGAAGGTGGATCACACCTCTTCCCTCCTAAGCGCTTCATGACACCTCCCGCACCTTCTGTACTTAGAGTTGACGTCAGCCTGAGAACTGGTAATTCCTTAACTTCTCAAGCTCAGCAAGAATTTCATTAAGTCCGCCATAAGGTTTATGGTTATGATTTATAGGGATTCTCTACGTGAGCTCGAGCCAAACGTTTGGAAGAGGATTTACTTGGCGGTCAATGTTAGCAATTTTAATTACGTCACTGATATTCATGCCTCTCTCGCTTTATATACAGCTGGCGTCGGGCATAGCCTCGATCCCCGCAGTAGCCATCATTATGGTTATCCTGTTCACTGAGATAGGCCGCCTCCTAGGATCCCCCTTCACTAAGCAGGAGATATTCATAATCTACGAGATGTCCGCGCTTGCTGCTAGCGCCACATGCTACCTAGCACAGGTGTTTAAATCATACCTCATGACGTCGCCGTTAGCGTGGTCCTTTAAGGTTAATGGCGTGCCCCTGCCCTTAGCCATACCAAGCTGGTACGCCCCTCCCCACGACTCAATAGCCTATAAGCTTAGGACGTTCTTTCATAGAGACTGGCTAATACCGCTCATAGTGGTTAACATACAGGCTGGCCTCTTCTATTACCTAGTCGAGCTAAGCTTGACCATGCTGCTCGCCCACCTATACATCGAGGTGGAGCCGCTGCCCTTCCCCTTCGCTTCAATCGACGCTGCCGTGATAACCACCTTGACAGAGAGGAATGCCGAGGATCTACGCCGATTCGTAATGTTCCTCTATCCTGGAATGATTTGGGGAGCAATACTCTACCTAATCCCGGTTTTAACGGGGATCACTATCGTGCCTCTCCCGTGGGTTGATTTCACGCCGTTAACTGCTCCTTACCTGCCAGGTGCCCCGCTGGGTTTAGCGACGGACATGGTAGCTTACGTGGGTGGCTTCTTCATACCATTACACATAGCTACTACAATGTTGATAGGCTCAGTTGCCGTGTGGGTTGTCGGCAACTACTTGACATTAACTGCCTTCAGGAGTTACTTCCCGGAATGGGTCTCCGAATACTATCAGGGGATGAATATCATGAACATCTGGCAGAGGGCCTCACTGCGCATATGGATAGTGCCCCAAATAGCGTGTACATTAGCGGTGAGTATAGCAGCGCTGGTTTTCTCTGCCAGGTATGTGGTGAGGGCGTTTACCTCGCTATTACGAGTGGCGGAGGCGAGGAGTAGGACCGGGTACCCCTCGCTATGGACGCTGTTAGCAATGTACTTTGCTGGTAGCATAGGGTCAGTCATTCTATTCCACGTGCTAGTTCCCGATTATCCGCTGTGGTTAGCAGTTACACTATCAGTGGGCGTTTCATTCTTAAACGCCCTCATATCCACGAGATCCATAGGAGAGACGGGCTACGTGATAAGTATCCCGTATGAGTGGTACGCGACGCTATACCTTATAGATTACAGGAAGATCGACGCGTGGCTCATAAGCCCTGTTATTGGTGGGATGCCATCGGCTGAAGGGGGCTCGCCTTACTGGGCATTCATGGTTAAAGTGGGTTATCTGACACAGACGAGGCCCATGGACGTGATAAAGGCCCTGGTGTACACTATAATAATTTACAACTTGATGAGCTTTGTGTGGATGGAGTTCTTCTGGAGGCTGGCGCCCATACCTTCAGCTGCATATCCATATGCTTTAGCCTCGTGGCCCGTACAGCTCATAAACCAGGTTGTCTGGATAACTAGGCAGATAAGACTCAGCTCCCAGCAGTTCATCACGCCCTTCATATTCATGCTAGTACTGAGCCTGGCGGGGAGGATCCTCGTAGCTAAATTTAGGATACCATTCTCTCCTGTAGCCCTAGTGACGGGTATGAACATGATCCCCCCCTATGTAATACCGGTGTTCATAGGATCCCTCCTAGGCAGGTTTCTATTCCCGAGGTTTTTCGGCAAGGAAGAGTGGGAGAGGAGGAGGGCGATAATAGCTGCTGGCATTGCCTCGGGAGAGGGAATAGTAGCTGGCATAGGGATAGCACTACTGCTCCTATCGAAGGCGACGTGGATCAAGCCGTGGTAAAAACTTCATTATACTATTCTCTGACGAGGAGAAAAATCTTCAACCCCTTTAATAATAGAACGGGAAAAATTTATTAGGGATAAGAAGCCGGATTCTCCGTGAGCGAAGGGAGCGAGGTGACCTACGAAAAAGGTCTAACGCCTCGCATTATGGTCATCTCCCTTATAGTGCTCCTCGGAGGTTACGTGTTAGCTAAGTTCAACTGGGACTTCTCCACGCGCCAGTGGACCTACTGTGGCCTATGGATATCGTACTTCTGGGTTGGCTTGCTGATAGAAGCTCTGGGCAGGATTAACCCGAGGTGGCGGCTCACAGCTGCGGAGACCATGATACTCTGGATACCCTTCTGGCTCTTGACAGGAGTTAGCTTCTGGGAGAAGGGAGCTGCTAACGAGGGTGTCGTAGAGCCTTATGGGACGTGGTCAACACTAGTCTACGCCTTAATGAACGAGCCTTATGCTTCAGCATGGAAGGATTTCTTTCCATCGTTCTGGGTTCCCAGTGATCTCAACATCGTACGTATTATGTGGAGTGGCCTTATGCCTGGAGAGACCGTGCCTTGGGGACCTTGGATAGCTCCCCTGATCTACTGGTCGCTATTCCGGATCTGCCTGGTAACTGTTTGTCTCTGTACCCTCTACATACTTAGGCGCCCGCTAATAGAGGTGGAGAGGCTGCCCTTCGTGCCATCTGTCCCCTTCGCTTACTTCACGAGGCAGCTGTGTACGGTTGAGGACAACAAGTCTAGGCTCTTCAACTTTAGAGATGCTTGGAGTAAAGTTTTCTGGATAGGGTTCTTCGTGGGAGCGATTATAGGGCTGCAGCCCATCCTGACCGAGGTCATACCGATAATACCGATGGCCGCCTTCTGGGGCGAGTACGAAATAGACTTCTCAGTCTGGACTTCCGCCATACTCCCAGGCGCGCAGACAGATGCTGTACTTCACACGACGCAGACAGCCTTGTGGATCTTGCTACCCTATGACACGCTGATAACGGCTATTATAACATGGTTCGTCCTCGAGGTGCTCTACAACGTCGTTATCGTGAGAATGGGGCTGGTGCCTTACAGCCCTGGCGTCGAAAGCGATTGGGGTTACTTTGGATATAGGCCGCCCTTCCATTACTGCTGGTTCGCGTTTACAGGCGTTACT
Organism: Thermoprotei archaeon; assembly: GCA_003649495.1. Classification (GTDB taxonomy): domain Archaea; phylum Thermoproteota; class Thermoprotei; order Thermofilales; family Thermofilaceae; genus B17-G15. Next base: position 9,143 of record QMRZ01000046.1, read on the forward strand.
ATCGGCATAGCTATATGGACTCTGTATGCTGCACGCGATCACCTGAGGAGGGCCTTCCGCTCAATAGTGAGCAGAGAAGTAGATGTGAGGGATCAGGGCTTATCGCTTAGAACTGTGCTTATCATAGGCATTGTCGCGACGATAATTTTATGGCTGCAGTGGATAGTCTCCGGAGATAGCTACTCCGCGGCTTTCGCCGTAATATTCTGGCTATTCTTCATCTTCTTCGTGCTGCACCAGATCGGTTGTCTACGGATGGTAGGCGAGGCATGGTACCACATGCCGGAGAACGATGAGCTCTTGTGGCCCTACGTCTACTACCCTGGCCTAGCACTCGGAATTCCCGAAGGGAATAATCCAGCCATGGTAAGGGCTATGACCCTCACTACCATGAGTAGCTTCCGCTTCTTGCCTTACAACGCCTACATGATGGGATGCTACTTTAGAGGCCTCGAAATTACGCGGACTAGAGCTAGAGACGCCTTCATATGGATATTGGTATCAGTGATAATAGTAACTCTCTTCGGCAGCTTCTATGATGCGTACATTTACGCGCATACGGGCGGGCTCAGCTCAACAACAGGAGATCATGAATTCGCCGACTCCACCGCATGGTCGATTAGCGCCCGCAACCTCTTATCATCGGAGATGTTCCCAGTTGCATACGACTTTGGAGTCCACGTACTGTACACGGTGGTGGGCGCAGCCTTCACCATAGGGCTTTACGTGCTAAGGATGAGGTTCCCATGGTTCCCGATAAACCCGGCATCCATGGTTATGGCGATGTATTGGACATTCCCATGGATGTGGTTTAATGGTCTACTTGCCTTAGCCATTAAAGTGATCCTGACTAAGGTGGGCGGTGCGCGCTTAATAGAGGAGAGGGCGATACCAGCGATAGCAGGCTTCTGTACAGGCTTTGGTTGCTTTGAGATAATAGGAGGAC
>QMRZ01000047.1 GCA_003649495.1 Thermoprotei archaeon
GCCCTCTCGGCCTTGGGCTCAACCTCGGGATCATACAGCAGGGGGTACAGGAACACGTTAGCGTCTAGGTACACCATGCCTCTCCAGCACCTCCTCCTCCAGCAGAGCCTTCAAGTCGACCTTCTCCTTCAGCTTCTTGTCTCGAGGCACACAGCTCGCGAACTCCTCTACCACGCTCTCCGGGCTTAGCTCGGGCTTAAGCCTCACAACACCACCTTCCTCAACCTCGAAGACTACCCGGGAGCCAGGCTTCAGGCCCAGCAGGTCCCTCACCTCCTTTGGTATCACTACCTGTCCCTTAGGACCCACGACCCTGACGAACCTCACAACCATCAGTTATACCATAAGGTTAAGAGTATTACTATAGGTTCCTACTGGATAAGGAGACTCTCGAAGTTTGACACGCCTAGCTTAAGGTTAAGCTGTGTCACAGGCGCCACATCGCTCGGCAGTATACTGCACGCCATGCGCTAGGATGAGCGGTTATGTCCACTACAGCTACGTAGCCTGAGGCTATTAACTGGCTGACGCGCCTGGCAGCCTCCTCCCAGCCCAGCTTCCTACAGAGCACGTACTTGGCCTCCACTATCGCTAGCTCAGTAGCGTACCCGAATAGCTCTCCGCTGAGCAGCTTATCCCTGACTAGGGCTCCGCCGGGCGTTGAGAGGAGCAGCTCAAGTAGGACGCTGGCGTCAAATGCTATACTTCCTCTTAGCTCTCTCCTCATCCCTCCTCCTCTCCCTATACAACTCTTCAATCACCTCCTCTGGTAGGGGTACTGGCGAGCACGCCATCAGCAGCAGGTCGGGCCGCTTCCCCTTAGCCTCCCTCAGGAGGTTGGCTATCGCCTCATCCAAGCTTACCTTCCTCCCCAGCTTAGCCTGTAATTCAGCGGCGTAGCGCAGGAGCTCCCTCTTAGTGCTCTCAGAGACTCTTATCACAGGCATTTACGTATACATTGTATATAATGTATATAAAGTTGACAGTTCGGCGGGATTCAGGCTACGTGAAGGGGTTCTCGAAGCTTAGCACGACCCTCGCCACCTCTGGCCGCATCAGCTCGGGGGGTGGAGCCTCCCCCCTCCTTATCATCTCCCTCAGCCTAGTGCCGCTGACCCTGACCCTGTATTCCTCGCTGTGTGGGCATATCTTCTCGTTCACGAAGCCGCCGCACTTCTCGCAGTAGAAGGCCTCCCTGATGAAGAGGGGTATGACGCCCAGGTCGGGGAACTCGCGGAATATCTCCCAGGCGTCGTAGGGGCCGTAGAAGTTGCCGACGCCCGCGTGGTCCCTGCCCACGATGAAGTGGGTGCAGCCGAAGTTCTTCCTCACTATCGCGTGGTGCACTGCCTCCCTGGGGCCAGCGTACCTCATCGCCATCCTGAGCACTGCGAAGACGATGGAGTCGCGGGGGAAGTAGTTGTCTATCAGGGCCTCGTAGGCCGCGACTATCACCTCATCCCTGTAGTCGCCCGGCTTCTTCCAGCCCACTAGGGGGTGGATTAGGAGGCCGTCCACAAAGGTTAGGGCGGCCTTCTGCACGTATTCGTGCCCCCTGTGTGGCACGTTCCGAGTCTGGAAGCCCGCTATAGTCCTCCACCCCTTCTCCTCGAACAGCACCCTAGTCTCCTCGGGCCAGAGCGCGTACCTGCTGAATGGGTGGGGCAGGGGCTTGAAGAGCTCCAGCCGCCCCCCAATCAGGAGCTCGCCCATCTGCTCTAGCTTCGCCACGCCTGGGTGCCTCACATCCCTAGTCCCGTACACCTTGAGGGCGTACTCGCGCTTATCCCAGCCGTAGACCTCCTCCACCCTCATCACGGCGAAGGGCTCGCCCCCGTAGCTGAGGGCCACCTCATCACCCTCCCCCACCCCAGCCAGCTCCTCCGGGCTCACTGGGAGGACTATGGGTATGGTCCAGGGCGTGTCGTCAGCCAGCCTCATGTCGTCGAGCACGTGGAGGTAATCCTCCTGGACTAGGAATCCCTCCAGGGGGCTGTAGACGCCCCTAGCTATGTTCTCAGCGTCAGCCGCGAGGTCTAGGGGGAGCTCGATGACGTGCATCTCGCGGGCCTCAGCTGCAAGCCTCTCAGCCCTAGCGCCCGTCGCCACCCTGCGCACTAGCCTCCCGCCATGGGGCCTCGAGACCACTGCTCCCACCCTAGAGGTAGCCGAGCTTCCTTAGCCTCTCTATTATCGCCCTCCTCTCCTCCTCCCCGAAAACCTCTCCCCCCTTCTCAGCCTCGTACTGGGCCACCACCTCCCTGAGCACGTAGGTGACGAAGCTGGAGACGCTGGTGAAGCCCGTCCCCTCTATCAATCGCTTAATCCTCTCGTAGAGGGTCACGGGGATTGAGACTGTCGTGTACCTACCCTTACTCCCGCTCACGCCTCAACCTTAATTAAATGTAATTAAGCTTTACTCCGGGACCCTCACCTCGACTACCCTCCCGTCCAGAGCTAGCACGAGCCTGTTGAGGACCTCCCTCCCCAGCAGCACCTCCTCCGAGAGGAGCTCGGGCTCCACTGGGATGTAGACTCGGCACTCGCCCAGCCCTACCCATCCTCCACCCGGCTCTAGGAGGCTGAGCCTGGCGACGTACACCTCGCACGCGACTCTGCCGTAGAGGGGGCTCTCGAGGTACTTGACCCGCATGGGCTTAAGGCCCCTGAAGAGGCGCACGACCTCCAGGTTGGGGTACACGCCGCCGTCAAAGCCCGTGTCAACCACTGCTGGCCCACGCCCCCGGCGGCCCTCCACCTCCAGCATTATCGTCACGACCGGTATATCGGGTATCCTCTCGCCCTCGCTATCCACGCCATCCCTCTCGTAGGCGTACCTCACCGCCCTAGGCCTCGATGACCCACTCCCCATGCAGCCTCCTCCCCACCCTCCGGGGAGACCTGAGCCTGAGAGCACCTGTGACCTTCAGCTTCCAGAGCGCGGTGGGGTACTCCTTCTCTCCCCCTGGCAGGAGCCCCCTCCTCAAGAGGTAGCTCCTCACAGCTATTGCCACTAGCTCACTCCTGCTGACGCCCTCCTCCCTCGCTAGCTTGTCCAATGCCCTCAGGAGGTCATCGGGTATGCTCACGCTTATCCTGGCCACGGGTATTACTGATTATTACATTGTAATAAGTGTTGTGAAGCCGCCTCCTTTATATCCCACCACGCCGCCTCTAGCCGCGTGAGCGAGAAGGTTGAGGTGCGGATATCGAGGGAATTGTACGAGAAGGCTAAGAAGTACATCGAGGAGATGGGGGGCTTCAAGAGCGTCGACGAGCTAGTCGAGTTCGTGCTCCAGGAGCTGCTGAGCGAGGAGGGGGGAGGGGAGCTGAGCCCCGAGGAGGAGGAGAAGGTTAAGGAGAGGCTGAGAGCCCTGGGCTACATCTAGGCCCGTTTTCTCTGGGAGCGTCAAGTTAAAAGCCCCAGCCCCGCAGCGGGTAGCGTGGCGGTGAGGCTGCTGAGGGCCGGGGATGTCGCCAGCCTAGTCAAGCGCATCGGCGTTGGCGAGTTCCTCGACGGGCTTATCGAGAGGCTGGAGGAGTGCCTCAGGAGGTGGCGTGAGTTCAGGATGGTGCCCCGCCCCAGCTTCTACTACCCGATGGGCGTGATGGAGGTGATGCCCGTGAGCGACGACGAGTACTACGCCGTGAAGATCGTGAATGGGCACCCCGGGAACCCGGGGAGGGGGCTCCTCTCCGTGGTGGCCGTGGGGGTGCTGGCTGAGGTGGGGACTGGCTACCCCCTCATGATAGCCGACGCCACGCTCCTCACCGCCCTCAGGACAGCTGCTGCGAGCGCAGTAGCCACCAAGTACCTCGCCAGGCTGGATAGCGGGGTCCTGGGCATAGTGGGCACGGGGGCGCAGTCCGAGTTCCAGTGCGTCGCGGTGAGCAGAGTGAGGCCGGTGGAGGAGGTCGTGTACTTCGACCTAGACCCGCGCGCAATGGAGAAGTTCGAGAGGAACATGATGGGCTTCAGGCTCAGGAGGGCTGGGAGCGCCAGGGAGGTCGCGGAGGCGTCCGACATCCTCATCACCGCCACTGCGGGGAGGGGGAGGCGCAGAGTCGTGAGGAGGGAGTGGGTGAGGCCGGGCACTCACATAAACGCGATAGGCGGCGACGCCCCAGGCAAGACTGAGCTCGACCCGGAGATCCTGAGGAGTGCGAAGGTAGTCGTGGAGTACCTGGAGCAGGCCAGGGTGGAGGGGGAAATCCAGAACGTGGGGCCCGAGGCAGTCTACGCGGAGCTCTGGGAGATCGTGTCAGGCGCCAAGCCCGGCAGGACCAGCCGGGAGGAGATCACAGTCTTCGACTCAGTCGGCATAGCGCTGGAGGACTGGGCCGCCCTCACCTACACGTACGAGCTCGCCAGGGAGCACGGCGTGGGCCTCGAGGTGGACCTCCTCCCAGCCCTCAGCAACCCCAAGGACCTCTACTCCATGATCCGGCGTGAGGCGTAATCCTCGTGTAATAGCTGTGTAACTCCACCTTAGTAGGCGGCAAGTCCCCGCCTTACGAGGTTATCAACCCGTGGGGAGACTAAAGCGTGATTGTAAAGGACGTCCTGTTCATCGATGAGAGCTCAAACGTGGCTATAGTGACCCTCTGGACCCGGAAGGAGCTTGTAGCCTCTAAGCTTAGGGGTAGGGTCCACGCTGTGGGCACGCTGTACACGGTGTACGGGGTAAACTACCTGCTCCACACGCTGGCTGAGAGGCCCGTGATAGACACGCTGATACTGTTCGGCGCGGACCTCTCATCCTCCGGCGAGGCCCTCATCAAGCTCTTTAACACTGGCGAGCCGCCCCCAGGCCTCAAGCTGATGTGGCCCCTCGAGGAGGTTAAGCCGATCATAGAGGGCGTCAGGGTGGTGGACCTGAGGGACGCGTTCAGGAGGGGTGACTGGGAGGCGCTCCACGCAGCTGTGGAGGAGTTTTACGACCCCGCCCCCCCGAGGAGGCCGAGGCTCGAGCTGGAGCTTAGGGAGCCTGAGGTGGAGGGCTGGCCAGTGCCCGTGAGCGGGCAGCTGGTGGTGGAGGAGTCGCTATTCAGGGCGTGGGTCAGGGCGGTGTACGCGGTGATGACCTACGGCTGCGTCAAGGGCTGTGAGTACGGTGAGAGGCAGAAGCAGCTCCTGAACCTGGTCGTGTCCATCAACCTTTATGGGAGGAGGCTCGGGCTGGAGCGGGAGCTGCTCACCTACTTCTCCGAGGCCGACTTCGAGGAGCATTACAGGAGCCTCTTATCGCCGGAGAAGCCGGAGGGCGTCAGCTACACCTACGGCGAGAGGCTCAGGCGCCACCCCCTGGCGGGAGACCAGCTACTCAAGCTGATCGAGAGGCTTAGGGGGGCGCCCGACACCAGGAGGGCCTTAGCCGTGCTCTGGAGACACGACGTAGATCCGGCGAGTAGAGAGCCCCCCTGCCTCGTGATCGTACAGGGCGACGTGACCGCTGGCTACTACAACCACACCGCCTACATCAGGAGCAACGACATATACGGGGCATGGCCCCTCAACGCCTACGCCCAAGTCAGGCTGGCCGAGCACATAGCCGAGAGCCTGGGGCTCAGAACAGGGGTGGTCACGATAATAAGCTGCTCAGCCCACGTCTACGAGCACGACTGGGGGAGGGCCTGGGACCTCATCCACAGGCACTATGATGCACTCAAGTCATTCGTCCCCGACCCCAGGGGCAGCTTCATCCTGAGCACTACTGGCCAGTGCCTGCAAGTCGAGCACAGGGCCCCTGACGGCAGGCTGGCAGCGAGGCTCGAGCTACACTCGAGGCCCTATAGGGAGCTAAAGGCAATTGCCTCCACACTCGCGTCAGACCACGCCTTCTACCTAGGCTGGGAGGCCAGGAGAGCCCTAGAGCGGGCGGCGAGGGGGGAGGAGTACAGGCAAGACGACGATCTACGATAATCGTGGCCTCGTTCCTGCCCCTCCCCAGCATCACAAAAGCTTCACTACCACCCTGTACACTTTAAGCATTTTAGAGTCCTAGAGTTATGTTCACCCTCGAGAGAGGCAATAGGGAGGCTATACGTCAAATGTGGTAAGTCCAGGGCTTAAAAGCCGCTTGAAGCCTCTAAAACCTGCTGAATTTCCTCAGCTATCTGTCTGAAGCCTCGGCGGAGGGACTTAGAATGTATAAGCATTTCTGGTTAAGACCGTCCCGATGGAGCCTTGCGAAGTCCTTCATACTCATAGTGGGGAGCACAGCAGAATGCTCGTCAACAAGCTTTAGAAGCCGTAATCCGTGATGCTCCTGAGCTGAGGGATGAGGCCCTCAGGCACGTTTTCATCGCGAGAATAAACATAGCCTTATGCTGGGACTCTTCCCAGCTCCTCGCATAACTCCCTTTCTAGCTCAACCTTCTTTAGGAGAGCTTCTGAATACCTCCTTCCTACTCGCCATACCAGCTCATCCTCCAGCTCCCTATCTATCTCGTCGCGGTGCTCCTCATAGTACTTAAGCGCAGCCTCAACCTGCTCGCGCGTGAGTTGTGGGTACTCACGGAGTACTTCCTCCACTGTATAGCCCAGCTTCACTAGCGCTACCATATGACTCACAGCTATTCTCGTACCAGCTATCCTGGCCTTACCGCCCAGCACGCCGCGTGACTTCATGATCACTGCAGCGCCCTCCTCTAACGATAAACGGATATATTTCCCGCTTCAAAGAGCTCTGAGCGCACTGCTAGAGTGCCCAGCATATGTCGCTGAAGTTAACCGTTGTCTTAAACACAGCAGGATGCCCGTGGACACGATGAGGCTGGTGCCGCTGATAGCGCTTGCGCTGCTCGCGGTGTCAGCCTTAGCGAGCCCTAAGATCACCATAGAGCCAGAAGTGGCTGAGCCGGGGGACACTGTCACGATAACGATAGAGGACTCCTTCTACAGCTTCTGCATAGTGGAGGTCAGGAACACGAATGGCGACCTCCTCTACAACACGACTGTGAGGCTCAACAGCGGGAGGGCTGTGGTCACGTGGAGGGTGCCGCTGAACGTCAGGAGCGGCGACTACGTGATAAACGTGATATGCAAGGCCTCAACGTACCAGAGCAGCCACTACCTCAAGGTCGTGAAGGTCGAGCCCCCATGCCTGGTGGGAGGCGAGGTCTACAAGGACCGCGGCGCGTGGGTCACGACCCTGGTAGCCGCGGCGCTGCTAGCCGCCCTCTCCACCCTCCTCCGCCAGAGGATAGCCGCAGTATGGGCACACAGCTAGGCCGCGGGGCACCTCAGCGTAGCAGTAGGGGCACCTCCGGTAACCCCTGCCGCTTCCCAGGATCACGAGGAGCGAGAGAGCCGAGACCGCTGCCAGGAGGGCTGCAGCCGCCAGGACTAGGAGCCTGGAGCGCTGTGGAGGCGCCTTAGAGATTGTGAAGCCCCAGCTCCTGAAGAGGGGAGCTAGGTCCTCGCCAGCCGCGGCGCTGAGCGCATCCACGAGCTCATTATTCGTCGACACCCCGCCCCTCGCCCTGATCTCCTCGACGACCCTCCTAATGAAGTCCAGGCCCCCACGCCTCTCGGCCAGCTCCGACACGATGTAGTAGGAGGCGGCGTAGTACGAGGCCTCATTCCCAGCGGGGCTCCAGTCCTCCACGAAGCCTGGCTTTATGAGCCCCCTCCTGAAGACCTCGCTCATGTTATCCAGCATGGCCCTTATGTCGCTCACGTCTATCCCAACCTCCTCGCACGCCTCCAGCGACACGTACTGCGCAACACCCTCGTGGAACCAGCGCAGCTCCCTGTTGGCTGGCACGCCTGCAGCGCCCAGAGCCAGGTGCACGTACTCGTGCACGACCGTCGTCTCGAGGTACCCCTCCTTGAACCTTATCAACGCCAGGTTCAGGTGTATTGGGCCCTTCCCCCCAGCATTGACGTCCTCGCCCATCACGTAGCCGTAGGTGCTCAGGTCAACCCTCTTGGGGAGGAAGAACTCGAACTCCACAACTCCCGCCATGGGGCCGAAGACGCGCTCCAGCACTGGCCTCGCCCTCTCCAGGATCCCAGCTATCTTGTGGGCGAAGCCCCTGTAGAAGGGGGCCGCCCTGATCCTGATGAGTGCGCCGCCAACCCTCTCCTCGAACACCTCCTCGCCCACTGGCTCGCGCACCGTGTAGTCGACCGTGACCCTGCCCCCCGTGGCCGCCGCCTGCCAGGGCACCTCGACTTTCAGCTCCTCACCGCTCCTAACGTGCTCCGCCTCAACCCCGTTTATGGTGACCGCGTACACATCGTCCAGCCCCCTGATCCTGACCTCCACTGCTAGGCCGAGGCCCGGCGACGCGCCGAGGAGGGGGGTCATGAACCAGCCCCTCCTCCCCACGTAGAGGGAGGCGTAGGGGAAGCTGTAGGTGATGTTCATCCCGAAGACCCCGGATGGGCCTGGCCTGTAGCTGAAGCTCACGTTGTAGTAGAAGTAGGCGGAGGAGTTCCTAACCTCAAGCGAGTCGAGGCTACCGCTCCAGACCACGTAGCTCCAGTTCTCGAAGCGGGGCAGGAACGTGTAGAAGGAACCCCCGCGCCCAGCCATGAAGACCATGACCACCGTGGCGTTCCCCGTCTCCGAGACGTCGATCACGTAGGTGAGAGTGCCGGCGGGCCCTGCTGAGAGGGGCTGGGGGGCCAGCGCCGCGGCTATGGCCACTATGGCGAGCAGCAACGCCCGCTTGTACACGGCGTTAATAACCGCGAAGCCAGCGATTTAAGGCTCCCGCCGCCACATCATCACACCACCAGCCACTGGGGGGCGCTTGATGAGGTACTATAGGGCGGTGATCGAGGGGGCTGCTGTGATGGCATCAGACCTGCACTGCAGGCCCGGGAGGTGTAGAGCCCCCCTCCTAGCTAGGCTGGCGAGGATCCTGGGAGCCGAGTCGCTCATTGTGCTGGGGGACCTCTTCGATGACATGCACAGGCTAGTGAGCCTGGAGGAGCTGAGGAGGGCGCTCAAGTGGGCCTTCGGGGATGCTGGCGGCCTGGAGGTGTACTACGTGACTAGCGGCTCGAGCCACGACCCCATACTCCCCCGCGACCTCCACTTCAAGGCTGGTGGGCTGAGAGTCCACGCCTACCCTGGCCCCCTAGTGGCTCGAGTGGATGGCGTATGGGCTTTCCTCACTCACGGGGACATAGCGCTCAGGAATGGGGCGCACGCCTTCCTGGCGAACGTAGCTGCAGCAGCCAGGGGGGTGAGGCTGTACCTGGAGAAGAGGCTCAGGAGGGCGCTCCGCCTACCCCCCAGCTGGTGGCTGATAATGGGGCACACCCACATTCCCGGCATGGATAGGTCCGCGCGCGTCGCGAACACCGGCAGCTGGAGAGAGCTATGGGTGGCTGGCCTGCCCTACTGGCGCCCCCCATCAAACACGTTCATCCTGGTAGAGGGTGGCGAGCTGAAACTCGCCCGGCTAGGGGGGGAGGTGGGGGAGCTGCCCTGGCTGAGGCGCCTGCTAGCCCCCAGCCCCCCGATCATGGAGGCCACACGGCTTGCCTACTCGCGCCGTGCCCAGCGCTAGGGGGCGCGTGATGGCAATAGTTAAAAAGGCACCCCGCGTATATTGCGCCCGGTGGTTCGGGTGTCTGAGGAGGAGGCGAAGGACGTGGCGAGGATCCAGGAGGAGCTGAGGGAGGTGGAGCTGCTGGTGCCGCTCGAGATGTACCTGGCGGCTGGCGTGAGGATAGGGACTAGGATGAAGAGCGCCTTCATGAAGCGCTTCATCTACGGCGTCAGGCCGGATGGCCTCTACCTCCTCGACGTCCAGAAGACTGACGAGAGGCTCAGGATAGCGGCGCGCTTCATAGCCCGCTACGAGCCGCCCCGCGTGGTCGTGGTCTCAGCCAGGCAGTACGGGTTCAGGCCGGTGCAGAGGTTCTGCGCCTTCACTGGCTGCACCCCGATCGTCGGCCGCTTCCCGCCCGGCGCGCTGACCAACCCGAGGCTGAGGAACTACATCGAGGCTGACCTTCTGGTGGCCACCGACCCCCGCGTGGACTCCCAGGCGATAAGCGAGGCCGCCAAGGTGGGCATACCAGTCGTAGCCTTCTGCGATAC
>QMRZ01000048.1 GCA_003649495.1 Thermoprotei archaeon
GATAATAAACATCGCCTCCATGTCCGGCTCCATAGTCAACAGGCCACAGCCCCAGGCCCACTACAACGCGTCCAAGGCCGCCGTGATTATGTTGACTAAGAGCCTCGCGGCCGAGTGGGCCAAGTACGGCATAAACGTGAACAGCGTCAGCCCCGGCTATACCCTCACCCCCCTCGTCGAGAACCTCGTGAAGACCAGGCCCGAGTACGCGGACCTCTGGAAGACCCTCATACCCATGGGCAGGTTCGCCAAGCCGATGGATATAGTCGGCGCCGTCGTATTCCTCGCCACCGACGCGGCCAGGTACATAACGGGCCACGACCTCGTAGTCGACGGCGGCTACACAGTATGGTAACCCTTGGGCTAGCGCTCGGAACAGCGCGATTGAGGGCTAGCTATCCAGGCGCAGGGCCCTATAGGCGAACGCCAGCACCTCTGCGGCCTCCCTAGCCCGGACCTCGGGCGTCGCGCCCATGTGCCCACTCACGGTCTCAACCCTCAGGTAAGCTGGCGCGCCAGCGTCCCTCAGCTTGGCCACGAACTTTAGGGCGTGGGCTGGGTGCACCCTGTCGTCGTGCAGGCCCGTGTAGACCAGCACGTGCGGGTACCTCACGCCCCTCCTGACGTTGTGGTAGGGGGAGTAGGAGGCTAGGTACGCCCTGTCCCCTGGGTCCTCCGGGTCGCCGTACTCAGTGGTCCACAGCTTGCCGATGTGCAGCAGGTGGAAGCGGAGCATGTCGGTGAGCGGGTACCCTATCAGGGCCACGTCCACCAGCTCAGGCCTCCTGGTGACGACTGCCGCCACGAGCAGGCCCCCGTTGCTCGAGCCCGTGGCCACCGTCCTGTACCCCCGCCTCCTCATCTCCTCTAGGAATGCCTCGAAGTCCTCGAACACCCTGTGCTTATTCCTCCTCCAGCCAGCCCTGTGCCACTCCTCCCCATACTCGCTGCCACCCCTCAAGTTCGTGATCACGAGGACCGCCCCCTCCTCCAGCATCGGGATGTAGTTCACGTAGAAAGCCGGCTTGACGGGGATCGCGAAGCCGCCATACCCGTACACCACCGCCACCCCCGAGCACCTCCCAGCCCTCCCCGACTTCACGAGGAAGCCGTGGACCCTCGTCCCATCCCTCGACGTGACCCACACATCCTCGACCTCGAGCCCCAGGTCCAGGCTCTCCCCCTCCACAAACCTCACCTTCATCCCCTCATCGAGCACGAATAGCCTCGACGGCGTGTCGAAGGACGAGTACCTGACCACAAGCGTTCCCCACCCAGAGCCCAGGATGCTGAGGCTACCCGGCGGCAGGTCGCCGAGGAGCCTGCCCTCCAGGCCGCCGTCCAGGCTGTAGGCGTAGAGCTCATTCGCGCCATCCACTAGTCGTGACACTACGATCCTGCCGGCGTGGGTCGCGGCCCCCTCGATCGGGTACTCCTCGGCAGATATCACCACCCTAGAGCCATCCTCCGAGACCTCCAGTATGGAGCCCAGGTGGTTCTCGCCGTAGTACAGCACGTAGGCCCTGCCATCCTCGTACCCCACTGGGAGTGCCCTCGAGCCCCTGCCGTCGAAGAGCAGGGCGAACTCCCCCAGCCCCGGGAGGCGGGCCACGTATATCTTGGACTCACTCCAGCCGTGCATCGCCGTGACGAAGACAACCCCCCTGTCGTAGAGGGGCTTCAGCCCCATCATCCAGTTCGTCTCAAAGCCCTCGCCGAACACTACGCGGTCCTCGCCGCCCATCTCGTGGAGGTGGACCCTGCTGGCGGGAGCTGGGACGCCGTCGGGGGTCCGGCCACTCCTGTAGAACCTCGTGTAGAGGAACTCCCCCCGCGAGAGCCAGACGGGCGGCGAGATGTACCCCCTCAGGACCTCGATCCTGTCGCCCGCCTCCACGTCCAGCACCAGCAGCGTGCTCTCGTCAGCGCCGCTCACGTGATAATTCACGCCCAGCACCCCGCCATCGGGCGTGGGGGAGACCGCGCTGATCGTGACGTTCTCACCCAGCTCCTCGGAGCGCAGCACCTCCTCGTACTCGCCCCTGCTGAAGTCGAGCCTCTTAACCACGTACGTCCCCCGCTCGCGGGACACCAGGTAGAGGCCACCCCGGTAGAGGGCGACGCTGTAGACCACCGGCATCTCGTACAGCGCCCTAAGCCGCGGGTAGAGCCTCTCCGCGATGCCGCCTATGAACTCCCTAAACCTCCTGTTCTCCGCCTCAATCCACTGCCTGACCTCCTCGCTACCTACATCCTCAAGCCACAGGTACTCATCCACCGTGGCCACTACACTCTGGTCACTCCCAGGCCCTTAAGCGCATCGCATACCTCTCCAGCAGCTCAACGAATCCTGGGGGAACGAGCTTACCGCTCTCCCCCACTCGTGGCGTCATGTATTAAGCTGTATTGCATCGGCCACGGGTGGGTTCACCGCGGCTGGCACCCCCGGCCGCCCCTGGGTAATCGGGGCTCGCCAGGGGTTCACCACCCCCAGTAATCACTGGGTTCAGGGCGGCAGATTTAGGAGGAGACTTAGAAGCTTACTGAGGCGTGGAAAGATACGCTATGATACAGAAAGCTGCGATCTAGTGCTTCTACCCCATTAGAGCTCCTCTCCAGCTACCTCGTCCTCCGCACCTTCCTGCCCAGCTCGTCCCTGAAGCACCAGAGCCCCTCGCCAGCCGCTATGATGACTATCCTCAGCTCGTCGGCCAGCTTGTCGCTTATGAGGACCTCCTCAGCGCGCTCGCTGATGACTAGATCTGCGGTCACTCCCCCCACCACCCTGTCCTCCTCAACTACGGAGACCTCAACTGCGCCTCTCACCCTGATGAGCCTGGTCCTGCTCCCATCAGCCAGGACGTACTCCTTGATCACCGCCCCCGCGGGCAGCTCCGGGTAGCACCCGAGGGCCCGGGCGACGTCAACGGGCACCAGGAGCTCTGGCCGCACAGTCTCGTAACCGCTCTCCACGAGCGCCACCACGTCGACGCTCGACCCCCTCATGCTCCTTAGCCTCAGCCTCAACCTCAGGGCCACGAGGCCTCACCTCGCCAGCAGGGTAGATCCGGCCTATCCTCCGCGCCACAGCCTCCCTCAAGTACCCGATACGCTCAACCCTCCCCAAGACGGCGCCCCACTACTAGTGCGCGACCGCGGGCATAAGCCCTACGCGCCCCCGGCCCCGCTCGGGAGGGCTGGTAGAGCTGAGGCGCGGGAAGGTTAATAGGAGGCGCCGAGGCTGTAGTGTAGAGAGAACACATGGTGAAGCGGGCGTGCGCCGCTAGACGCATGCTGCCAGCATGGCTCTACTGCGTCTTAGCTGTGCTGGTGAGCGTGGCAGTCTGGGACTATGGCGGAGAGTCTAACGCTATCCTGCGCCTGGATAGCGAGACTGTATCGTTCGTGTTGATGGTGGCCGCGGCGGCTGCCGCGCCATTCTTCGCTCTGGGGCTTAAGGAGGTGTTCGCGAGGCTTCTCTCGAGGGGGCTGAGGCTCCGCGTGCTCATCAGCGACCTGCTCCTCCTAGCCCTCTACTCCACCATATTCCTACTCCTCCTCCACCTCTCCTACACAGCCAACCCCTGGATATGGGCTGGCGGCAGATCTGGGGAGGAGGCTGGCAGCCAGGTGGCGCGCCACGTGGAGAGGGAAACGACGCCGAGCAGCGCTGGAGCTAGTGAGGTGATAAGAGAAGAGGTGCCGCAGCCCCTAGTCCCGCGCAGGCTGGTGGGTGCCGCGTACCTGGCGGTGATACTCTCATGCACCCTCAGCGGCGCCCTAGCCTTCCTACTGGCATTAAGGGAGAGGAGGCCCACGCCCAGGGAGGATGGGATGCGGATGCCCGAGGCACATGCCAGGATCCTCGAGGCCTCCAGGGAGGCTGTGGCAGCCCTGGCCGAGGGCAGCAGCCCCCGCGAGGTTGTTGTGGCCTACTTCCTGAGGCTCTGCGAGATCCTCAGGTCGCTGGGCCTCCAGGTAGCTGAGCACCTGACTGCGAGGGAGGTGGCTGAGCTCGCGGCTGAGAGGCTGGGGCTTGAGAGAGAGCCCCTCTACAGGCTGGTGACGCTCTTCGAGGAGGCCAGGTACAGCGAGCACCCAGTCACCGAGGACGCGAGGAGGGAGGCGCTACAGTGCCTCACAGCCATCGAGGAGCACCTAAGGGGATAGCTACACCACTAGACCAGCGGGCCCACGACGCACTGGGGGCAGGACTGCTGCCGTGCTCCTCCGCTGAGCGGGCGGCTCAGCTCTACGCTAGGGCCTCGCTACCACCTCCACGTAGCCATCGGGCCTCAGGTACCTCTCGGCGACCTCCCTGACGTCCTCGAGCCCCACCCCCTCCACCTCATCCCTGAACCTCTCCAGGTAGTCCAGCCCCAGCCCGTACAGCTCCACCTCGAGCAGCAGCTGGGCGGCGCCAGCCGGGGACTCCATCATCACCTCCATGGAGCCCACGAGATGCCTCTTGGAGTCCTCCAGCTCCCGCTCGCTCACCCCCCTCTCAGCGATCCCCGCCAGCTCCTCTAATATCATCGAGACGGCCTCCTCGACCTTAGCTGGGTTGAAGCCCCCCATCACCCTCCAGAACCCCGCCAGCCTCAACGCGTCCACCCTGCTGAACACGTAGTAGGCCAGGCCAGCCTCCGCCCTCACCCTGCGGCCCAGCCTACCCATCAGCCCGAACGACCCGAGTACGTCGTTGGCGACTAGGAGCTTATGGTAGTCCGGGTGGAGCCTGGGCACGGCTAGGGACCCGAGCACCACCGCCGCCTGCACCCTCCCCGGGATCCGAACCTCCCTGTAGATCCTCGAGGCCGGCCTCGAGGATCTACAGGGAGGTTCGGATCCCGGGGAGGGTGCAGGCGGCGGTGGTGCTCGGGTCCCTAGCCGTGCCCAGGCTCCACCCGGACTACCATAAGCTCCTAGTCGCCAACGACGTACTCGGGTCGTTCGGGCTGATGGGTAGGCTGGGCCGCAGGGTGAGGGCGGAGGCTGGCCTGGCCTACTACGTGTTCAGCAGGGTGGACGCGTTGAGGCTGGCGGGGTTCTGGAGGGTGATGGGGGGCTTCAACCCAGCTAAGGTCGAGGAGGCCGTCTCGATGATATTAGAGGAGCTGGCGGGGATCGCTGAGAGGGGGGTGAGCGAGCGGGAGCTGGAGGACTCCAAGAGGCATCTCGTGGGCTCCATGGAGGTGATGATGGAGTCCCCGGCTGGCGCCGCCCAGCTGCTGCTCGAGGTGGAGCTGTACGGGCTGGGGCTGGACTACCTGGAGAGGTTCAGGGATGAGGTGGAGGGGGTGGGGCTCGAGGACGTCAGGGAGGTCGCCGAGAGGTACCTGAGGCCCGATGGCTACGTGGAGGTGGTAGCGAGGCCCTAGCGTAGAGCTGAGCCGCCCGCTCAGCGGAGGAGCACGGCAGCAGTCCTGCCCCCAGTGCGTCGTGGGCCCGCTGGTCTAGTGGTGTAGCTATCCCCTTAGGTGCTCCTCGATGGCTGTGAGGCACTGTAGCGCCTCCCTCCTCGCGTCCTCGGTGACTGGGTGCTCGCTGTACCTGGCCTCCTCGAAGAGCGTCACCAGCCTGTAGAGGGGCTCTCTCTCAAGCCCCAGCCTCTCAGCCGCGAGCTCAGCCACCTCCCTCGCAGTCAGGTGCTCAGCTACCTGGAGGCCCAGCGACCTGAGGATCTCGCAGAGCCTCAGGAAGTAGGCCACAACAACCTCGCGGGGGCTGCTGCCCTCGGCCAGGGCTGCCACAGCCTCCCTGGAGGCCTCGAGGATCCTGGCATGTGCCTCGGGCATCCGCATCCCATCCTCCCTGGGCGTGGGCCTCCTCTCCCTTAATGCCAGTAGGAAGGCTAGGGCGCCGCTGAGGGTGCATGAGAGTATCACCGCCAGGTACGCGGCACCCACCAGCCTGCGCGGGACTAGGGGCTGCGGCACCTCTTCTCTTATCACCTCACTAGCTCCAGCGCTGCTCGGCGTCGTTTCCCTCTCCACGTGGCGCGCCACCTGGCTGCCAGCCTCCTCCCCAGATCTGCCGCCAGCCCATATCCAGGGGTTGGCTGTGTAGGAGAGGTGGAGGAGGAGTAGGAATATGGTGGAGTAGAGGGCTAGGAGGAGCAGGTCGCTGATGAGCACGCGGAGCCTCAGCCCCCTCGAGAGAAGCCTCGCGAACACCTCCTTAAGCCCCAGAGCGAAGAATGGCGCGGCAGCCGCCGCGGCCACCATCAACACGAACGATACAGTCTCGCTATCCAGGCGCAGGATAGCGTTAGACTCTCCGCCATAGTCCCAGACTGCCACGCTCACCAGCACAGCTAAGACGCAGTAGAGCCATGCTGGCAGCATGCGTCTAGCGGCGCACGCCCGCTTCACCATGTGTTCTCTCTACACTACAGCCTCGGCGCCTCCTATTAACCTTCCCGCGCCTCAGCTCTACCAGCCCTCCCGAGCGGGGCCGGGGGCGCGTAGGGCTTATGCCCGCGGTCGCGCACTAGTAGTGGGGCGCCGTCTTGGGGAGGGTTGAGCGTATCGGGTACTTGAGGGAGGCTGTGGCGCGGAGGATAGGCCGGATCTACCCTGCTGGCGAGGTGAGGCCTCGTGGCCCTGAGGTTGAGGCTGAGGCTAAGGAGCATGAGGGGGTCGAGCGTCGACGTGGTGGCGCTCGTGGAGAGCGGTTACGAGACTGTGCGGCCAGAGCTCCTGGTGCCCGTTGACGTCGCCCGGGCCCTCGGGTGCTACCCGGAGCTGCCCGCGGGGGCGGTGATCAAGGAGTACGTCCTGGCTGATGGGAGCAGGACCAGGCTCATCAGGGTGAGAGGCGCAGTTGAGGTCTCCGTAGTTGAGGAGGACAGGGTGGTGGGGGGAGTGACCGCAGATCTAGTCATCAGCGAGCGCGCTGAGGAGGTCCTCATAAGCGACAAGCTGGCCGACGAGCTGAGGATAGTCATCATAGCGGCTGGCGAGGGGCTCTGGTGCTTCAGGGACGAGCTGGGCAGGAAGGTGCGGAGGACGAGGTAGCTGGAGAGGAGCTCTAATGGGGTAGAAGCACTAGATCGCAGCTTTCTGTATCATAGCGTATCTTTCCACGCCTCAGTAAGCTTCTAAGTCTCCTCCTAAATCTGCCGCCCTGAACCCAGTGATTACTGGGGGTGGTGAACCCCTGGCGAGCCCCGATTACCCAGGGGCGGCCGGGGGTGCCAGCCGCGGTGAACCCACCCGTGGCCGATGCAATACAGCTTAATACATGACGCCACGAGTGGGGGAGAGCGGTAAGCTCGTTCCCCCAGGATTCGTTGAGCTGCTGGAGAGGTATGCGATGCGCTTAAGGGCCTGGGAGTGACCAGAGTGTAGTGGCCACGGTGGATGAGTACCTGTGGCTTGAGGATGTAGGTAGCGAGGAGGTCAGGCAGTGGATTGAGGCGGAGAACAGGAGGTTTAGGGAGTTCATAGGCGGCATCGCGGAGAGGCTCTACCCGCGGCTTAGGGCGCTGTACGAGATGCCGGTGGTCTACAGCGTCGCCCTCTACCGGGGTGGCCTCTACCTGGTGTCCCGCGAGCGGGGGACGTACGTGGTTAAGAGGCTCGACTTCAGCAGGGGCGAGTACGAGGAGGTGCTGCGCTCCGAGGAGCTGGGTGAGAACGTCACGATCAGCGCGGTCTCCCCCACGCCCGATGGCGGGGTGCTGGGCGTGAATTATCACGTGAGCGGCGCTGACGAGAGCACGCTGCTGGTGCTGGACGTGGAGGCGGGCGACAGGATCGAGGTCCTGAGGGGGTACATCTCGCCGCCCGTCTGGCTCTCGCGGGGGGAGTTCCTCTACACGAGGTTCTACAGGAGTGGCCGGACCCCCGACGGCGTCCCAGCTCCCGCCAGCAGGGTCCACCTCCACGAGATGGGCGGCGAGGACCGCGTAGTGTTCGGCGAGGGCTTTGAGACGAACTGGATGATGGGGCTGAAGCCCCTCTACGACAGGGGGGTTGTCTTCGTCACGGCGATGCACGGCTGGAGTGAGTCCAAGATATACGTGGCCCGCCTCCCGGGGCTGGGGGAGTTCGCCCTGCTCTTCGACGGCAGGGGCTCGAGGGCACTCCCAGTGGGGTACGAGGATGGCAGGGCCTACGTGCTGTACTACGGCGAGAACCACCTGGGCTCCATACTGGAGGTCTCGGAGGATGGCTCTAGGGTGGTGATATCTGCCGAGGAGTACCCGATCGAGGGGGCCGCGACCCACGCCGGCAGGATCGTAGTGTCACGACTAGTGGATGGCGCGAATGAGCTCTACGCCTACAGCCTGGACGGCGGCCTGGAGGGCAGGCTCCTCGGCGACCTGCCGCCGGGTAGCCTCAGCATCCTGGGCTCTGGGTGGGGAACGCTTGTGGTCAGGTACTCGTCCTTCGACACGCCGTCGAGGCTATTCGTGCTCGATGAGGGGATGAAGGTGAGGTTTGTGGAGGGGGAGAGCCTGGACCTGGGGCTCGAGGTCGAGGATGTGTGGGTCACGTCGAGGGATGGGACGAGGGTCCACGGCTTCCTCGTGAAGTCGGGGAGGGCTGGGAGGTGCTCGGGGGTGGCGGTGGTGTACGGGTATGGCGGCTTCGCGATCCCCGTCAAGCCGGCTTTCTACGTGAACTACATCCCGATGCTGGAGGAGGGGGCGGTCCTCGTGATCACGAACTTGAGGGGTGGCAGCGAGTATGGGGAGGAGTGGCACAGGGCTGGCTGGAGGAGGAATAAGCACAGGGTGTTCGAGGACTTCGAGGCATTCCTAGAGGAGATGAGGAGGCGGGGGTACAGGACGGTGGCCACGGGCTCGAGCAACGGGGGCCTGCTCGTGGCGGCAGTCGTCACCAGGAGGCCTGAGCTGGTGGACGTGGCCCTGATAGGGTACCCGCTCACCGACATGCTCCGCTTCCACCTGCTGCACATCGGCAAGCTGTGGACCACTGAGTACGGCGACCCGGAGGACCCAGGGGACAGGGCGTACCTAGCCTCCTACTCCCCCTACCACAACGTCAGGAGGGGCGTGAGGTACCCGCACGTGCTGGTCTACACGGGCCTGCACGACGACAGGGTGCACCCAGCCCACGCCCTAAAGTTCGTGGCCAAGCTGAGGGACGCTGGCGCGCCAGCTTACCTGAGGGTTGAGACCGTGAGTGGGCACATGGGCGCGACGCCCGAGGTCCGGGCTAGGGAGGCCGCAGAGGTGCTGGCGTTCGCCTATAGGGCCCTGCGCCTGGATAGCTAGCCCTCAATCGCGCTGTTCCGAGCGCTAGCCCAAGGGTTACCATACTGTGTAGCCGCCGTCGACTACGAGGTCGTGGCCCGTTATGTACCTGGCCGCGTCGGTGGCGAGGAATACGACGGCGCCGACTATATCCATCGGCTTGGCGAACCTGCCCATGGGTATGAGGGTCTTCCAGAGGTCCGCGTACTCGGGCCTGGTCTTCACGAGGTTCTCGACGAGGGGGGTGAGGGTATAGCCGGGGCTGACGCTGTTCACGTTTATGCCGTACTTGGCCCACTCGGCCGCGAGGCTCTTAGTCAACATAATCACGGCGGCCTTGGACGCGTTGTAGTGGGCCTGGGGCTGTGGCCTGTTGACTATGGAGCCGGACATGGAGGCGATGTTTATTATC
>QMRZ01000049.1 GCA_003649495.1 Thermoprotei archaeon
CCCCAGCTCTCCAGGCGTCTCAACCTCTCTATAATCTCGGCCTAGGAGGCCGTCTGCTATTATTATGGGCGCACCCACCGTAGCCAGGTCAAACCCGTTTATAGCGGCCGTCTCCAGGTAATCGACCGCAGTCCTCCTAAAACCCGAGTAGAGCGTAGTCGTGTCAGTCAAGAAGGGCAGCGCGCCCCTCCTCCTAACGTACTCTACGATGGCTCTGGCCACCTGCGGCCTTACATGCCCCACGTTCCCCCTCTCCCCGAAGTGCATCTTTATGGCTACTAGCTCCCCCTCTCGCAGCCTATCCCCGAATTCGGTCCTGTCTAGAAGCTTCTCAACCGCTGAAAGTATATTGGATTCCCTCCTCCTAAACTTAAGGAAGTACACCTTAGACACGCCGTCCTCCCCCACTCGCATGAGTACTAACCCTTTTAGATGTTTACGCATATCTCATGAAGCGCGATCCATGTTAGGCCTAAGCCACTCATAGATACGTGACCTATCGACTCCGATCACCGGATGCTCCATAAGCCGACAAATCTGGCAGCTGGGGAGAGGCTGAGGAGCCACAATTACCTTCAGCAGCTGATGCAGTTCAATGCGGGCTAAGCGTGAGGCTATGGAAGAGGTAGAGCTGTTAAAGGAGTATAATCAGCTTCCGGGGTATCGCGTCGCCTCAACAACATCTCTAAACTTGGAAAGAGGGCTCCAGCTCGAGGCTGGGGGTCGGGAGGGGCGAAAACGGGCATCGAATGCCCCCGCTGGCGTATGCCCTCATCCCCCATAACACTCGCCGCCTACAGCTTAAAAAGCTAGGGGGAGAGGGACTTCATTAAATTCTCGAGGTAGGCCCTGCCCCTCTTCAGGGATTCCACAACATTGCGGCCAGTCTCATCCTCTAGGACTAGCCACCCCCTATATCCTACCGTCCTTAGCTTCTCTAAGTACTCCCTCCAGGGCACTAAGCCCTCGCCTACTGTAGCGCTGCGCGTCTCTGGGTTGTAGTCCTTAGCGTGGGTGTGCACTATCCAGGGGCCCAGGACCTCAACTCCCCTCAGGACCTCCTCCACGCCGTACCTGAGTAGGTTAGCCGGGTCATAGTTGACCTTGAGGGCTGGGCTCCCTAGATCCTCGAGGAACCTCCTCAGCACCTCAACAGGCTCCATGCCCGTCTCAATGCAGAAGTAGGCCCCCACATCCTCCGCGTGCTTGGCGACTCGCGATATGCTGTCCCTCATGAGCTTGTACACTGGATCGCGCGGATCCTCAGGTATCTTGCCGGGGTGCGTCGTGACTATGGGTGCGCCCATCTCTGCGGCCAGCTCCAGCGCCTTCACTGTCTTCTCGATCCTATCCTCCAGCCCCTCAGGGTCGTCGAAGCCCCCGAACCTGCGGGGGCTGCTCAGCTGTGCACAGAAGCCAGTTATCTCCAGGCCATAGGACTCTACCAGCTCAGCTACCCGGCGCCTGCACTCCGGGCCACACCTATCCGGATCCAGGAGGCATGGGACCTCGCCGTAATCGACGCACCACAGCTGCACCCCCTCAGCGCCCACCTCCCTGATAATCTCTAGCTGCCTCTCGAGGTCCTTCAGATCCCTCGTGAGGCCCAGGGACCATATTGTCACGCCTATCCTGAAGGCCCCGCCAGCCATGCACACCCCCCCGGCTCTATGGGCTGAAGGCCTCAGCTGGATCGCTGTCGAACATCTCGGGGTCGGAGGGCGGGAGCCCGTAGGCGGCTACGAAGGCGTTCACGTAGTGGTCGGCGTAGTAGAACGCCTCCTCAACGGTCACTACTCCATCCAGGGCTCCCCCGCCCCGGCCGTCAGCCTCGCCCCTGAGGATGCCCCTATCGACGTAGTAGTAGCCGAAGAGCGTGTTGCCGAGCTGCAGGACGTCGTAGGTCAGCTGCTGCTCGCCGCACGCAGCTACCAGCACCACGCTCCTCCCCTCTCCCTCAAGGGCCTCGTAGATGTCGTCCATCCCCCCTGAGAAGCAGCTTATGATGCATATGAAGACTCGGCGCGCCTCGAGCTCGGACAGCTTCCCTGCTAAGAAGTCGTCGGTTATGCCCCTGAAGTCGTAGCTCACTATGGCCTCGTCAACGCCGTCCTCCTCATCCCTCGGGTGAGTAGGGGAGGTGACGTCCTCGCTGAAGTTGTAGCCGTGACCGCTGAAGAAGAAGACTACTGTGGAGTCCTCGTCCTCCCACTTCAGCAGCCAGTCTATCGCTGCCAGTATGGCGCTGCTAGTGGCCTTCTTATTCAGGAGCAGTACTACGTGATCACGCGGAAAACCGTAGTCCTTCACTAACGCCCTGTAGAACTCCTTAGCATCCTCATCTGGGTGCCAGAGGTCACTAGCACTACCCTCGTAATCGGCTATCCCTATCACGACCGCCCACTTGTTAGGCTCCCCGGGCTTAGGGATGGGCAGCTTGACAGCCCCACCACCGCCCCCAGCACTCGGCTTATAGACCTCCACCTTAGCCCTGGGGTACAGGGGCTTCAGAGGAGGAGACGCGTAGGCCAGCGGCTGGCACAGCGCGGCTAAAGTGGCTAAAGCCAGCATGAGAGCCGCGTACCTCATCACTACGAGTTGGCGCACACGGAGATAAAAATGCGGCGCACCTCCGCCTGGAGGCTCGGTGGGGGGCGCAAGGCAAATATACTTGAGCCCCCCGTGTGCCCTCATGGACCAGTGTGGCGAGGAGCCGGCGTGTGTGCCGAGCGCTGGCTACCTGCTGCCCGCCATTCTGCACGTGCCCCTCGACGTGGAGAGGCCGAAGCCCGTCCTCTTCCTACACGGGTTCACAGGGAATAAGTGTGAGGCGGGGAGGCTATTCGTCGACATGGCACGCGCGGTGTGCGCTGAGGGCTACGCTGCTCTGCGCTTCGACTTTAGGGGGCATGGCGACGCGCCCCTCCCCTTTGAGGAGTTCAGGATAACCTACGCGCTTGAGGACGCTGCCAATGCCGCTGACTACCTGAAGAGGATGGGGCGTGTAGACGCTAGTGAGATGGGAGTTGTCGGCCTCAGCATGGGGGGCGGCGTGGCTGTGAGGCTCGCGGCTGAGAGGGAGGACGTGGCGGCGCTAGTCCTCCTATCCCCCGCCCTCGACTTCACAGAGCTTGCATCAAGCGTGAGCCCCAGGAGTGAGGGGGGCTACGTGTACCTGGGAGCGCTGAGGCTAAAGGCGGAGAACGCCGTCGAGCTCTCCAGCTTCAGCGTGATGGAGCTGGCTGAGCACGTGCGCGCTGCCACGCTGATTATACACGCGTCTGACGACAAGGTGGTGCCCATAAGCCAGGCTAGGAGGTTCTACGAGAGGCTAGGGGTCGAGAAGAAGTTCGTTGAGGTCCGGGGAGGCCACGTCTTCGAGGATTACCGCGTTAGGCGTGAGGTGATAGAGGAGGTAGTCGCGTGGCTCAGAGACCACCTGTAGCCTAGAGGGCGGCTAGCGCGTAGAGGGCGATGCTGGTTGCGATTGCCGCCCCCCATGCTGGCCAACTCCACCTCAGCACTTTAGCCCCGTCCAGCTCGCCGAGGGGGATCAGGTTTATCAGCGCTATGATGGAGCTGGCGTAGAAGACCGCCCACTTGAGGGGCGAGGGTGGGAGGGGGAGGAGCGCCAGGCACAGCACTATGTTCACCAGGGGGCCTGAGAGGGCGACTAGCCCGAGGCTCCTCCTATCAGGGTAGTAAGCTGAGATGGCCACGTAGCCGGGCATTATTATCTTGAAGGGCACGTAGGGTATGGCTGAGAGCAGGGTGAGCAGCAGGCCCGTCCCGCTGAGTGTGAAGCGAGCCGTGAACCCCATCCTCTGGGCGACCAGCTTGTGCGCCAGCTCGTGGGGCAGCACCGCTAACAGGACTGCCAGTAGGGGGGCGAGCACGCCGCCGGGCCTGAGGGCCCAGGGGTAGGCCAGGGCTATGAAGGCCGCCGCCATCCCGATTGCCAGGTCGCGCAGCTCCCCAGGGTGGAAGACGGGGGTAGGCCTGAGTAGGGGGCGCGGCGCCGGTCGCCCTGCTACGCCCCTAGCCATCCTCTCCTCACGCTCTATGACGTAGGGGCTTTTAGCCTCGTGTAGGCCGGGGCAGTTATGGTTCTCGGGAAGGTGATGCTTGACGCAGAAGATGCCGCCACAGTACTTGCACTTGTAGGGGAGGCCCTCTATCTCCTCACCGCAGTACTCGCACTTGACCACGTTCACACTATGGGAGCGTGGATATAAGCACTGGCCTCAGCAGCCGAGCAGCTGAGAGATGAGGGGCACGAGCACTAGGGCTGGCAACATGTTCCCCACCCTAACCTTCTTGAGCTTCAGCAGGTTCAGGCTCAAGCCCAGGAGCAGCACGCCACCTGCACCAGTCATGTCCGCCACAGCTCGGGAGGGCAAGACCGCCCCCGCGAGAGCCCCGATGAGAGCCAGCGAGCCCTGGAAGAGGAGCAGGGGGATCGCCGAGAAGAGGACGCCCACGCCCATAGCTGCGGCATACGCCACGGAAACCGCTCCATCCATCACGGATTTAGCGAGCAGTATGGAGGGGTCCCCCATCCCATCCCTCAGCGATCCGATGACTGTCATGGGGCCCACGCAGTAGGTTAAGAAAGCCGTTATGAGGCCCTCCGTGAAGCCGGAGCCACGGCCTGAGACCCTCCTCAAACGCTCCCCCATCCCCTCCAGCGCCTCCTCCAGCTTACACAGCTCACCCGCTAAAGCGCCCGCCACCAAGCCCAGCACGAGGCTCACCGGGCTCTCAGCCCTCAAGGCCATTGTCAGCCCCAGGTAGGCGGTGAATAGCCCCACCGTGTTGAAGACTATCTCCTCGCCCCTACGCGGGAGCCTCCTCTTCAGCAGCAGCCCTGCAATCGAGCCCGCCGCCACGCTCGCCGCGTTGATGAGAGTCCCCAACACATCCATACTGTTCGTCCCTGCCGCTTCATCTCGTTTTCGGCGATGGGAAAGCCTGCACCCCGCTCACAGCCACCCAGTATCTGTAAGCAGCTGCCGAGCCTCGACAGCGCTAGCTCCTCCCCAGGCTTAGCCCGCCTACGCATCTCTAGACGCGCGGTGTGAGACATAGATGGCAGCGAAAAGATCATTCCGCGTTTTCCACTACACCTTTCCACAGCATGCCTTAATTCGCGGCGAGGACCCTTCTCCTCGATGAGGAGGTGGACTGCCCTAGTGATAATACCCGTGCTGCTAGCAGCGCTAGTGGCAGCGCCCCCCGCCCAGGAGCTGCAGCAGGCCAAGGGCGTCGAGAGCCTCATCAAGGTGGCGGAGAAGCTACAGAGCCTCGTTCACTGCAGGAGCGACGTCCTCCTAGAGTATAACGTCACAGTTTACGCGGAGCTTAACGCCTCCTTCAATGCAGTCCTCAACCTGACCGCTAGGGGGGATAACTACCTCAGTGCCGCGCTAGAGGCGCTGGAGGCGGGCAATTACACGGACGCTAAGCGCTACGCTGTAATGGCCATAAGGAGCTATGGGAGTGCGCTGGAGCTCCAGGAGGCAATAGGCGACTCCCTAAACGCATCGTTTAGGGCTTGCAGGACTGTGATAGCTGAGCAGCCTCCCACTACCCCAGCCCCTGAAGCCAGGGCTAACACCACGTGCAAGTGGTCCCCCGAGTTCTACCCCCTAATGACGGCCTTCAACGTAGCTGAGCTCAGGCTAGAGGAGCTCGAGAAGATGCTATCCAGGCTCGAGGAGAAGGGCTTCAACGTTTCCCAACTAGTTCCACTGCTCAAAGAGGCTGAGAAGCTAGTGGAGGAGGGGCGCGCGCTAGCCATTAGCTGTAATGTGAGCGCGGCGGCTCACAAGCTAGCTGAGGCTAGGAAGCTTATAGGTCTCATAACCTCTGAGATACACAGGCTCGGCTACGTAGCCCTAGTACACAAGCTCGAGAAGATGGGAGTAAGGGCTAATATGAGCGAGCTCAGAAGAGCTCTCAAGGCGAGGCGCTTCCTCCAGAAGCTTGAGGAGAAGATAGAGAGGCTGCTGAAGAAGATCAAGGAGAGACAGGAGAAGCTGGACAAGCACCTGGAGAAGATGCTTGAGAAGCTGAGGGAGAGGATCCAAGAGAACATCAGGAAGAGGCAGAGCGCGCCCGGCCTGGGCGTTCAGCCAGGACCCCCGCGGGGCCACGGCCACCACCGTGGAGGGAGAGGCCACTAGCCGAGTAACGCCTATATCCAGCCCAGCCGGAGACGTAGTGGGCTAGGA
This sequence comes from Thermoprotei archaeon, assembly GCA_003649495.1. Lineage (GTDB taxonomy): Archaea > Thermoproteota > Thermoprotei > Thermofilales > Thermofilaceae > B17-G15. The sequence goes on from QMRZ01000049.1 coordinate 6,234, forward strand.
GCGAGGTGAGCTAGTTGGACAGCGGTGGAAGACGCGGATACATCCTCGTTTTTCTACTCCTAGCTAGCCTGCTCTCACCTCCCGCATCGGCTCAGCAGCTCCTCGTGTCCATCACAATCCTCGATGGTGGGCTAGCGCGTGTAGACTACCTAATCCCCGCAGCCGGCAACATCAGCTTGACAATCCCGCTGATAGGCGAGCCTGATGCCTCTTACCTAGTACTAGTTCAGGATGAGGAGGGGATGCCCCTGGCCTACGAGATAAACGAGACGCTAGGCGTGATCGAGGTGGCATGTCTAAATGCCAGCGAGGTGAGAATCTCCTACTACACGCAGGCGCTAACCTATAAGAGGGGTAAGATATGGGCTGTGAACTTCTCATCCCCCTACCGCGTCAAGCTCACTCTACCCCCAAACTCCACGGTGATATACTTCAGCACAGTCCCAGAGGAGGTCACCGTAGAGGGGGACGCGCTGAGCTTCGTGTTCAGCCCTGGCACAATACTGGTCAAGTACATCTTCACGTACTTAGCCCCGCTCCCAGAGGAGAAGCCTCCAGCCCAGGAGATCACTGAGGAGGAGGTTAATGCCACGGGGGAGGAGGTCCCACAGGCCTATAACTTCACTCAGGCCTCCAACGCTACTCTGCCCGAGGAGCGGGAAGCCGCTCCCACGACAGGGCTCCACCCCGATTACCTCACACTGCTGGCAGTGGCCGCCATACTAGCAGCAGCCGTAGCCGCGGTCCTGTGGCTACGCAGGAGATCCCCGCCCTACTACGCCATGGAGCTCAGCGAGGAGGAGGTGGAGATCCTAGAGACGCTCAGGAGAATGGGGGGAGGAGCGTTCCAGAGCGAGCTGCAGAGGGCATTGGACATGCCGACTACCTCGCTCTGGAGGAGGCTCAGGAGGCTTAGGGAGAAGGGGCTCGTGGTAATAGAGAAGAGGAGTGGCAGGAACTACGTGAAGCTCGCCTGATGCGGTACAGGAGCGCTAGGGCGAGTAGGAGGAGCCCTGCCGCTGCTGCGGCATCGATATACGGCATGAAGTTTTCTATGATCTCCCATCTCTCGCCTAGCACAAAGCCCAGGTAAGCTAGGGCTGCATTCCAGGGCAGGCTCCCGATGAACGTGAAGAAGACGAACTTTGAGAGATGCATTCTGGCCACACCAGCGGGCAGGGAAATGACGGTTCTGACGGCTGGCAGCATCCTGCCCGCTAACACGACCCAGTGCCCCCACCTCTCGAATAACCTCTCAGCAGCTCTGACGTGCTCGCTAGATATCAGGAGATACTTCCCGAACCTCTCCACAAACCTCCTCCCAAGAGAGGCGCCCAGGGCGTAGGCAACCAGCGAGCCTGCTAAGTTCGCGAGGGAGGCTATCACGACGACTAACGTGAAGTCAAAAGCCCTCCTCTGAGCTAGGAAGCCCGCCAGTGGCATGACCACCTCACTCGGTATTGGCACTAACGCGCTCTCCAGCGTCATTAACACGAAGAGCCCTACGTAGCCCATCCTGCGCATGAGCTCAGCAGAGGCCTCGACCACTGCCCTGGTGAAGCTCACGTGCACCCACAGGCTTGAGGATTAATTATATTGCCGCTCCCAGCTAGCTAGTAGCGCTGCCTGTACAGGATCCTGGCTGCCTCGTCCACCGCCACCTTAATTACCGACGCCAGCGAGCCGAAGGCGAGGATGAACATGCCCAGGACCGCCAGGGCAAACCCCACCAGCGCTTTAATCCCGGATACTGCGAGCAGGCGCGCGCCCCACATCCCCTGGGGGCTCAGGGGCACGCCCATGAATATTAAACCGACAACGATGAGGGCAGTCCCCACTATTATCCATAGTATCGAGTAGACAACCGCCTTTAGCGCTAGTAGGAACGCCCTGGACCAGGGTATCATCAGGGGGGCCTCGCAGCCCCCCCATTATACATTTCGTTCAGCTCTGTCAGGCACTCTTAATGACAGCTAGCCTCCTCAGCTTTGCCCTATCAACGTCTACCCCGAGCCCCGGGCCCTCTGGTAGGTACCGCTGGCCGCCCTCTACGCGTGACCCGCCAGTTGCGTAGTCCTCAGCTAGCAGGATATCCGAGTCGAGGTCGTAGTACACTATGTTTCTCGCGCTCGCGGCTAAGCAGACTGCGCCGGTTATCCCCAGCCTGCCCTCGCCCATGCAGCCTATCATGTTGGATAAGCCAGCTGCCTCGCTGGCGTGCGCAACCCTTAGAGCCCCCAGCAGCCCCCCACTCTTCATAACCTTTATATTGACTATATCGGCAGCCTCCCTCCCAGCAACTCTGAACACGTCCTCCGCCCTCTTCACAGTCTCATCCACGGCTATCGGGATGGGGCTCTCCCTCCTGACCCTGGCCAGCCCCTCGAGGTCATCCCACCTGACGGGCTGCTCGACGTACTCCACCTCGTAGCACGCGATCCTATCTATCACCCGTATGGCCTCCTCCACGCTCCAGCCCTGATTAGCATCCACCCTGATCCTAATGCCCTCGCCCACTGCATCCCTGACAGCCCTCACCCTCTCCACATCCTCCTCTGGATCAGTGCCCAGCTTGAGCTTCAATATCCTGAAGCCCTCCTCCACGTACTTCACAGCCCTAGCCGCCTGCTCCTCGGGCTTCATGATGCCTATAGTCACGTCCGTCTCAATGGAGCGCCTATAGGGGCCGCCCAGCAGCTTAGCCATGCTCAGCCCCGCCCCCCTAGCCCACGCATCCAGCACAGCCTCCTCCACCGCCGCCGCAGCACTGGGAGAGGCTGCAGATGCGCACATCTCGTAGAGATGCTCCAGGCTGAGCTCCTCGGCCTCTACGAGGCGCTCAGCTAGGCTCCTTGCACACGCGGTGGCCATCCCCCTAGTCTCGCCCAGTACGATGAGTGAGGGGGACCCCTCGCCCCACCCCTCGGCGCCGTCCTCCGTCACTACCCTCACCACTATATTCCAGGACTTGACTGAGGTGCCGAGGGCTATGGTGAAGGCCTCCTTGTACGGGAGCTCCGCGCAGAACACCTCCACCTCGAGTATGCGTGGCCAGCTCACGGAGGGGGTGTCATGGCCCACTCTCTTAAACCTTTTTACCTTCCCCCGCTACCCTGCTCAGGGAATGAAGTGAGGGGTGCTGAGCTACTCAAGGAACTTCAGGCTAGCGACTTAGACGATCTCTCGAGTGCGAATGCTCTCCTCCAGAAGCTTAATACTAGACTTAGGTACAGGCTCATCTACCTGGCCTCGACCACTTCCACCCAAGACGTGGCCAGGGACCTGGCGGAGAGGGGGGCGCCGGAGGGCACAGTGGTGGTAGCAG
>QMRZ01000050.1 GCA_003649495.1 Thermoprotei archaeon
GCTTAACCATGGGGGTGGATCCTATTAGGCTCAGGATTTGCATCCCATCCCCCGGCACTAGACGAGGGGAGCGCCGCTTTAATTAATTAAGGCGGGCTTCGTCCATCCCATACCTAAGTCCTACCTGGATCATGAGGCTGCCCCTCTTCTCTGCGGAGGGGCCATAGGGTATCGGGCTCTAAAGTTGACCGGGCTTCTCGAGAGGGGGGAGGGCAGGCTAGGCTTATTCGGCTTTGGCTCCTCAGCTCACATGATACTGCCGGTAGCCGTGAGGAGGGGGCTCAGAGTATACGTGTTCACTAGATCGACGAGCAAGGCGGAGGCTGCACCTAAGATGGGTGCTGAGTGGGCGGGCGCACCCATGGCGGAGCCCCCCTGTAAGCTCGACGCAGCTATAGTCTTCGCCCCCGCTGGCTGGGTTGCAGTTGAAGCCCTTAAAAAGCTGGAGAAAGCTGGCAGGCTAGTGCTCGCCGGCATCTACATGACACCTATTGAAAAGCTGGAGTATAAGCTGCTCTGGCACGAGAGGGAGATGAAGACAGTCGCTAACGTGACGCGCCAGGATGTGAGGGAGTTCCTGGAGGAAGCTGCTAAGGCTGGCGTAAGGCCTAGAGTAACGATTTACCCCCTGGAACAGGCGAATAAGGCGTTGATAGAGCTCAAGCAGCGAGCACCCCCGGGCTCTCTAGTCCTCATGGTCAGCTAGACTCGCGCCTAAGCGCTAAAGCTACCAGCACGGCGAGCATCAGAACAAGCACTAGTACGTAGGGGTTGATCAGCACGTGTAAGGTCAGTACCTCATCACCTCGGATGACTAGGGTAGTATGACCCAAGATGAGCTTCCCCAGAGCTATCGTCGCCTCGTAAATTCCCTCTGGGAGTTCTGGAGTTCGTCCATACGCGTCAAGCCCGACTGTGACCTCAGCTTTAATCGGCCCCACCAGCTTAACCTCCACAAAGGGCACGGGTAGTCCTAAGATGTCAGTAACCCTCACTAAGGGTCTCCAGATGGCCAGCGGTATCTTCAGGGTGCCAGGCCCCTTAACTGCGGGGTTAGCTAGTGCGCGTACCTTAATCCCTCTCCAGAGAGCCCACTCCAGCACGTGCTCTCCAGGCTTAAGCCAGAGCTCACTCTCATTCATCAATCTTCCATCAAGCATTAGCAAGGTGGGCTGAGGGGATAGCGTGAGGCCGTCGGCGGATGTGAAGGCTATCTTCACTCTGTAGTACTTGTCCCATAGCGCCTTAAGCCGGAGAGGCTGCCAGACCTTGAGGCGAAGCTCGGGGCTTGACGCCTCCACGCTGCCTGTCCATCCCCTGAATACTCTGAGTGTCCCATTCCCATGCTCTACCCTCGTATCCCTCAGGGCTATCACCACCTCATCTCCCTCATTCACCCACATTTCGGAGGAGCTGGGCCCTGGGTACAAGTTCTCGATGATTACTCTATATTGCTTGATCCACCTAGCTATGAGGGTGTAGTTACGGGTAACCCTCAGGGAGAGCTGGGGCGCCTCCATCTCCACGTCGCCGCTCCAGCCCTCAAAAACGTATCTAATATCGCCTCTCACGATAGCCTTCTCTGCCCTCACTAAGGCTGTCTCATTCTCGAGGTACCAGCCGCCGCCCTCCACACCATTTACCGTGCTGACCACGTGGACGTAGTAGTATGCCGTCAAGCGGTAAGGGATTCTCGCGGGCAGCTCAATAGCTCGCTGGAGGGGGCGGACTGCCCGCCCTCCCAGAAGCCGCTGGAAGACTAGCGCCACCCCATAGACATCCAAAGTCGAGGGCATCACCACTATGTTGACTGGAGTGTACTTGTAGTACATTAGCTCTGGGCCGTTAGCCGTATGTGCGCGCGATGCGTGACCTAGGCAGAGGACGTGGCCGACCTCGTGAAGCGCTACGTTCAGGATATCGATGGGTTTCAGCTCAGCGCCAGTGTAGTCCCTCAGGAAGAGCTTTACCTCAGCTTTCACCACGCGATTCCCCACTACAGTAAGTGTCGTCTCCCCAAGCTCCATGCTGGCTGAGGGCACGTCCAAGAAGCTCACGACAACATCGTATCCATCGGGACTAGCGTTAAAACCCTCAACATAGACCTCGAACCTCAGCTTCCTCAGGTACTCGTAGCCGTAGAGCCTCGTGAAGTAATTGATTGCCGCCCTCCAGAGCTTGAAGGCTCGAGCTGCAGCAGCCACGTAATTGAGCGGTGCTTCTCTCCTCACGAGCACCTTGAGAATGGGCTTACTCCACACGACTCCCATTAGCTCTAGCCGAGGAGCCGCACTAGCCTCGATTGCAAGTAGCGTTAAAGCGATCGTTAGAGCTATTCTCACGATACTCACCGGGAGTGCTCTCCACATGCTATAAGCCCTCAATAAATGCTCTTTAAGAGCGTTAAACACTTCTCCTAGAGTCTCCTACCGCAGTCCCGTGAGCCGTGTAATAGACTGTCACGTCCACGCTGTAGGGGGCGAGAAGGCGCGTGAAGTAATTGAGAAGATGGATAGGTACGGCATTGATGTCATAGTGCTATTCTCACCATATCCCGGAGCAGTGAGGGACGCGTACAGCGGAGCCTGTTCCTATAGCTCCAGGAGGCAGAGGGAGGTGGCCCGGCACGTAGCTGAGCTGCAGAGGGAGTACCCTGACCGGATAATAGGGTTCCTCTGGCTTGAGCCTAGGCTTGAGGACGCGGTAGAGATCCTGGAGTGGGCGCTATCTGACCTAGAGTTAAGGGGGGTGAAGATGATACCGTACCACTGGTACCCCCACGATGAGCAGCTGCTCAAGATCTACGAGAAACTCGAGGAGCTGGGAGCGCCGCTGATGTTTCACTCGGGGATACTATTCGGCTTCGAGGATTCGTCACGCTACTGCAGGCCAGTCAACTACGAGGTGCTCATCAGGTTCCCAAAGCTTAAGTTCGCGTTAGCCCACGTTAGCTGGCCCTGGGTTGACGAGTGTATAGCCCTATGGGGGCGCTTTAGGCACGCGGCACAGAGGGCTGGGAGGGAGCTGCAGATGTTCATCGACGCTACGCCCGGCACACCGCCCGTGTACAGGAGAGAGACTTTCATGAAGCTGATGGCGTACGGCGCACAGGACTACGTGATGTTTGGCAGCGATAGCACCACTAATAACTTGGAGTATTCCGCGAGGGTCTTGGAGGCCGACATGCGGATACTTAGAGATGAGCTGGGGATGCCTGAGGATGTGGTGCGGAAATACCTGGGTCTCAATGCAGCCAGGTTCCTCGGGCTGAGGTAAGTGGTGTGAGGGCCTCGAGCCGGGCAGCCGACTTAATCACGGCTATAGCTCTGACTCTCCTCTCCGTGGTGGTTGTGTACTCTGTACTCACGGACGATGCGCGTACATGGTATGCTGTGACGCTGCTAGGAGAGGAGCAGCTATGTATGGCGCTTGCAGTCACAATCTACGTGCTAGCCGACGTGGAGACGGGAATAGTCCTGGCTGCCGTAACCGTAGCCTCGGGAGCGCTGTGCTCCCTCTTAAAGGAGGCTCTAGCACTGCCCCGCCCACCCCCTGAGAGCTGGAGGGTGGTAGTTAGCGGTTATGCTTTCCCCAGCGGGCATGCCACGGTATCCGCCGCCTTCTGGAGCTCACTCCTCATAGCTCGGAGGAGGCGTATTCTCACGCTCTTTTCAGCCCTCGCGATAGCCTCGGTGTCCTACTCCAGGCTCGCGTTGGGCGTCCACTACCCTAGAGATGTAATCGCGGGCGTTTTAACTGGCGCATCTCTTGCAGCTATCAGTCACCTACTTCAATCACGGTTGGGGCCGCGTATGCAGGTAACTCTCCTATCTCTAGCCTCGATAGCCCTGGGGCTCGCTGGCAGCTCGTTGTACGGCAATGTCAACTCATATAAGGTGGTGGGGGCTGCGCTGCCACTCTTAACCTACCCATACTTGAGGAAGCATAAGCACATCATAGCGAGGGCGGGGCTAGCGGCTAGGATACTCGCCCTAGCGGCCTCACTCACCGCAGCGGCAGTTGCCCTGAAGTTGTCAGCTGTCGTGAGCACAGCCCCCGCCGCCACAGGCGTAGCTTACTTCTGCGCGGTAGTCCTAGCGCTCTACACGCCATTGCCCCTCCTATCAATCGTCAGTAGCCCGCTACGTCGGAGGTTCTGATACACGTCGATGGTTTTAGCGATCACGTAGCTAAGCGTTAGCACAGCTAGTACCACCAGGGTCGCTAAAGGCGAGTAGAGCAGGCTGCCTATGAAGATTGTGAAGAGCCTCACATCCCTAGAAGCGTACATTGGCACTCTCCCTACTCTCGAGACGTGAAAGCCTAGCGTAGCTGTACCCTGTGAATGCACGTAACTGACCATTAAGCTCCCGAGGAGGGCAGCCATGCCTGGCGCGATCGCTAATGCCCCCCAAGCCCTGTAGGCGCTGATTGTGAGGCCTAGCACTATTGCAGCATCGGCTAGCCTATCGAGCACCGAGTCTATGAAGGCTCCGAGGGGGCTGGTCTCACCCCTAGCTCTCGCTAGCTCGCCATCCACTCCATCTATCACTGACGACAGCTGTACCAGTACGCCTGCTAGAGGGTCTAGGCCGGGAATGTAGAGCAGAGAGCCTATGAGAGCTGTTAGAAAGCTGAGCAGGGATACCTGGTTTGGAGTTATCGGAGCATTGCTCCTGAGTATCAGCTCTGTTATCCTCCTGGAAAGCCTCCTATTTAAGTGTCTGGAGATGGGGCCATCAGTACTCTTCCCCTCTATCGCCCACTCCATCCCTTGACCACCTCCTCAACTACTATGCTTCTAGGACCCTTATTCACCAGGAAGTAATCCTCGGGAGTATCAACCTCCGTCCAGGGAATGCCTGTTATATCAGCTACGACAGCCTTCAGACCCCTCTCAACAGCAGCGTTCACTACATCACTGAGCTTCACAACATCCTTCTCGCTGGCAACCTCCCTAGCCACGTTAATCACCTCTCTCCTCATTATGAAGACTCCAGCATCAACGAAGTCCCACTTTCTCAAGCTCTTGCCTATCCTCCTGACCTCGAGCCCCCCACCAGCGTCTATCAGTGTAGCCTCCTCAACGTCGACGTAGGGAGGGGCCCTATCCCCCGCCACTACTATCACCGCGTCCTTCCACATCTCAGCTACCTCGCGTAGCCTCATGGGTAGCTCAATAGGGTATATGTGGTCGCTCATGGAGACGAAGAAGGAGTCAGCAGCTAGCTGAGAGGCCCCCACAAGTAGGCTATATCCGTTCTCCCTCCAGGGCTCCTCGTTCACTACTACGTTCACTACATCCACGTAGCCTAAGCTAGCTAAGACCTCCTCCAATCTCTCCATTCCAGACGGGTTCACCACTATGTATATCTTCTCGACGCCCGCTAGGAGGAGGCTAGTGAGGGGGTAACTTATCAGTGGCCTAGACCTCACTTTAACGCTGAATTTTGCTCCCCTGGCTAGCGCCCCCAGCCTAGTGCTTAAGCCAGCTGCGAGCACCAGAGCCTCAGCTACCATGTAACCACCTTGTACATCAAAGGGACTTGTTAATCAGCTAGGGCGGGACTTTAAACGTTTTCCCTAGAGTACAGAGGTGAATCACGCCTTATTTTCAAATCTATGTTAATGAGTGTGGGAAAAGTTTATATAGAAGTACTGGATCATAGTCTCCCAGCTGCGACGTATTAAAGGCGCATTTGCCCTCATGGCCTCTGAAATTAGAATTCCTTAATCACGGGTGATGGGTATGGTGAAGGTACTGATATTAGGCCTGGGTATGGCTGGAACGACGTTCACAGTAGGGCTAGAGCGTATAAAGAGGGGGGAGATCCCGCCCTATGGCGTCCCATTAGCTGACGTAGACCTGGGCGTGGAGATAAGCGACATCGAGATAGTAGGTGCTATCGACGTTGACGTCAGGAAGGTGGGCTCTACAGCCTACGAAGTTGCCACTAAGCTCTACGGGATGGAGCACGTGCCACAGTCCTTAGATGAGATACGGGTTTACCCAGGTCTAGGGGCGAAGTACGTGAAGGACCTCTTCCCAACGCACGATGAGGGGGAGAGCTGGGAGGAGGAGCTCGAGAGAGTCTACGAGACGTTCAAGAAGCTCAGGCCTGACGTGATCATAGACGTCACCACTACGCAGGAGGGTAAGACCTACGTCGACTGGGCTGAGTATGAGGAGGATGTAGCGAGGGGCACTGCAGCGCCCTCACAAGCCTACGCGTTCTTAGCACTTAAGTACGCTAGGGAGGAGGCCCCAGTAGCCTACGTCAACCTCATACCGACGCCCGTTGCCAATAGCCCTGCAATAGTGGATGCGGCAAGGGACTTCGGCGCAGTGATATTCGGCGATGATGGGGCGACGGGCGCTACGCCCTTGACCGCGGACCTCTTGGAGCACCTTAAAGAGAGGAACAGGAAGGTATACTCCATTGCTCAGTTCAACATAGGGGGCAACACGGACTTCCTGGCGCTCACTGATGAGAGGAGGAACAGGGCTAAGGAGGGGACTAAGAGCAGTGTGGTAAAGGATGTCCTCGGCTACGATGTCCCACACTACATTAAGCCTACTGGCTTCCTAGAGCCTCTAGGAGACAAGAAGTTCGTCGCAATGCACATAATGTTTGAGAGCTTCAATGGCGCGGTTGACGAAATAATAGTGAACATGAGGATAAGCGATAGCCCAGCGCTAGCTGGCTACATGGTAGACCTAGCTAGGCTGGGCAAGTTAGCCATAGAGCTGGAGCTCTACGGCACGATATACGAGGTCAACGCATTCTACATGAAGAAGCCAGCGCCACTAGGCTCTAAGAACCTCCCGAGAATAGTCGCCTACCATAAGCTACTGGAGTTCATAAGAAAGGCTACCGAGAGGAGGGAGCTAGTTGAGGAAGTTAGCGCATGAAACCTCTCCTCTTTTTTACCTCCTGCCTGCTCGTGTCTCCCAGCGGAATTTGAATCTAGTGTGGCCTACATATTAGATTTATGTACGTGAATAAGCGCTTCAGAGAGAGGGAGCGTGATGAGCGCTGAGAATCGTAGAGCAGGAGGCGGGGAGGCGCCGGAGGAGCGTGTACTCGCTGACTGGAGGGGAGAGCTTAGGATAAGGCTCCCCAGAGCTGCGCTGTATCTCCTAGTGGCTGTTGCATTCTACATCCTGAGCGCGATCGTGCCAGGCCTGGTGGCTGGGGTTAAGCTCCCGGGGGTGCTTGAGCCCTTCGGCCGGCTAGACTGGCTGTTATGGGCATTCCTCCTCCTAATAGCGCTAGCGTTCGGCGGTAATGCAGTCTATAACTTGGTGAGGGCGCTAGACCCCCTGCTGGAGGCGATGGCGCGGAGGATGGGGGGGAATGTCAGGCCAGCTAAGCGCGTAGCTAGAGACGTGGCCTACATGCTGCTAGTAGTGCTAGTAGCGGAGGCGTTGACGCCCATAGCCGAGAGCCTAGGCGGCCCAGGCCAGCCGCTCAAGGTGGTGATAGGCGTCACCACGCTCATCCTACTCCTGATACTCGTCTACGATGTCGGCAAGGTCACCTACCGCTATATAGAGAGTAAGGTGGAATTATTGATAAAGAGGCTCGAGAAAGTTGTCTAACGCTATGGCGGTAGAGCCTGTCAAGTACCTATTAGTGTACGTGCTTACGCTGCTGCTAGCAGTGTCGGAAGTGTTCCCTCTCTCAGTATCCGCAATGCTGGGGGCACTCCTCATGGCGTGGTTCGGCCTGAACGACGGCTTATTTACGTACGAGGAGATATTCTCCTTTATAGACCTGAGGCTAATAGCGCTGCTGATAGGGGTAATGATAACCGTGGAGACTGTTGGGAGGAGCGGGCTCTTCAGAGTACTGGGGCTGTATGCCGTGAAGCTGGCGGGAGGAAGCCCAGCGTGGCTCTTCGTGGCTCTCTCGGTGATCTCGGCGGCAACCTCACTCTTCCTGAGCGATGCGGCGGCAGTGCTGATCCTGTCCGCCACGGCCCTAGCGATCTCAAGGGAGCTGGGATACGATCCAACGCCCTTCGTTGTGGCTTCAGCGCTCATGATAAACCTGGGTGGTACCGGCACCTTGATAGGCTCGGTGAGCAACATGATAATAGGGCTTAACGCTGGCTTCGACTTCGTCGAGTTCGCGGCCTACCTACTCCCCTGTGAGCTGATGCTGTGGTGGGTTACTATTGCCCTGCTCTACTTGTACTATAGGGAGAGGCTGAGGGCCTCGCCTAGGCTTCTTGGGGAATACCGCGTGAGGGTGGAGAACAAGGGTGAGGTAGCGAAGGCTGCCCTAATACTAACCGTGATGATAGCGCTATACGTCTCCTCGGAGAGGCTGGGGATACCGGCTGAGGCGGTCGCCCTATTCACGGCTGTATTAGCCCTTACATCGACGCGCTACGATCCCGTAGAGATATTCGAGAGGATAGACTGGGATACCGTGTTCTTCGTCGCATCATTCCTGGTGCTCGTCCACGGGCTTGAGAGGACAGGCATACTCCAGGCGCTATCACAGCTAATATACGAGGCTTCGAGAGGGAGTCTCGCATATGCAACGCTGCTGACGCTCCTAGTGAGCGGGGTCACTAGCATGTTCCTGGCTAACGTGGCCGTGGCGCTCACGTTCGTACCACCTCTAAAAGCTCTCAACCTGCCTGATAAGAGGCCCCTCTGGTCAGCATTAGTGCTGGGGACTAACCTTGGGGGAGCTAGCATCCCAGTGACCAGCGTAGTCTTTGCGATGGCTGTCGGCGCTTTGAGGCATGAGGGGCTGAGGGTAGACATGGGGGAGTTATCCAAGGTTGGCCTCTTAACATCTCTAGCACAACTGGCCTTCTCGGCGTTATACCTATTAGCCTACTTCAAGCTCCCCTTTTAGGAGGTGTGGCGGAGTGGGGGCAGAAAGGATAGTGGATAAGAAGTTTAAGAGGTTTGAGGAGAGGTACAAGGAGGAGAGGGGACTAGTAGAGGAGTCACTCGGCAGGCCGCACATATCCCTAAGCGTTGAGATGCCGGAGGGCTGCGAGGGCCTGGAGGAGGAGTTCAAGAGCTTATCACAGGATAAGGAGTTCATGAGCGAGCTCAGAGACCTGGTTAAGAAGCACCTGGAGAGGAAGGGGCGGGAGAAGAGCGGCAGTCGCTAACATAGCATGTATCCATTCTTCGTAGCCCAGTTCTCAACGCTCACGTCCAACATGTGCATGCTTCATCAAAGCCTCGATCCTCTTCAGCAGGTGCGGGCTCGCCGCTACTAGCAGGCTCACCCTGGCCTCCAGGTCTCCGAGAGCCGATTTGGGAGTCCTGATGGTGGCGCCCGCCTCACGCGCTATGAGCAGCGCTGCCGCTACATCAAAAGCTCTGAGGACAGGCCAGGGAGCCAGGTAGGCGTCGAGTCTGCCCGAAGC
>QMRZ01000051.1 GCA_003649495.1 Thermoprotei archaeon
GCGCTATTAATCAGCCTGATGGTAGCTCTCGTGCCCACTACATGTCAGCCCCCCACTGCCTCGCCTGAGCTGAGCAATAGGATATTGATTGAGCCCTCCGAGCTGATGAACCACGTGAGAGCGCTGGCATCGCTAGGCAGCAGAGTCACAGGCTACGAGGGCTGTAAGCGAGCGGCTGAGTACATAGCTAGTGTCTTGAGGAGCTACGGCTTGAAGGTGATGATCCACAAGTACAGCGCTGTAGTGCCTATTGATGAGGGCTCTAGTGTAACAGTCATAGTCAATGGCCATGAATATACCTTCACTGCCTACTCCGTTTGGCCTAACGGGGTGAACCCCTCGCCAACCCCTCCTGGAGGAGTTAAGGGGCCGCTCATATACGTGGGCCGGGGCAGACTGGAGGATTTTGACGGCAAGACAGTTGATGGGGCTATAGTGTTAATGGATTATGAGAGCGGTGATAACTGGCTGAACGCCGTTAAGCTAGGAGCTAAGGCCGTGATATTCACAGGCCCTAGCCACGTGCCTCCTTACGTCGAGAGCCTCAAGAAATTCCTTGATACTCCCATAAACTTCCCACGCGTATACGTTACACACGAGGTTGGGGAGCGCTTAAAAGAACTGGCTAAGATGGGTGCAGAGGCCGTAGTAGTCTCCAGAATGAGGTGGAAGGAGATTGAGGCAGAGAATATCGTCGGGATCTTGAAGGGGGAGATTCCCGATACTATACTCCTCACTACGCATTATGACTCCTGGTCAGCCGTGCCAGCACTCGCATCATCAGCTCATGAGGCTATAGCGCCAGCTTATCTTCTGGAATTAGCCAGGGCCTTGAGCCAGGCTAGGCCCTACCACACTGTATGGTTCGTGTTCTTCTCTGGCCACTGGGAGGCTCTAGTGGGGCCTCGCGAGTTCGTAGAGAGATTCTACTTTGGACCAGAGCTAGAAAATGGAAGCTTCAAGCCTGTTATGCTGATAAACATTGGGGATCTGGACCCAGAGGGGACAGGCTTACAGCTATTGAGAGGGGGTGCAGGCACCCTTTATGCCACAACATCTAACGCTGGTGGAATTACCCTGAGGTACGCGTGGGTCGTCAAGAAGATATTCACTGAGTACCTAATGGATCCCGAGCTGAGGAAGGAAATCAAGGACCTAGTCGGAGTTGAGCCAAGCACGTACGTGAGGGACTATTTCACCAACGGAATGTACTGGGGTACAGAACAGTTCCCCTACATGCTCGACTCAGAGCCTGCTGAGATGACCAGGGGAGTAGCCTTCACCATTCAGAGCGCATACGCCAGTAAACAGTGGCTAGGGAGCCCGGTCAGCGACCTCGAGGAGTTAAGTGAGGAGAAGCTTGAGCTGCTGAGGCCTCAGCTGATAGTAATGACTCACCTTATTACGTCCTTCATTAACGAGAGGGACTGGGGAATAAAGTGGAATGAGGTATCGCCAGCCAGGATATACATACTCCCTGGAGGCTTCTCACAGTACGCTGGCTTTATAACTTTGAAGGGAAGAGTCGTCACCTATAACCTCTCAGTAGGATGGTATAGGCCTTGTCCACATGCACTAGTCAGGGTGTACGTAGGCCTTCAGTCAGGGGGCGTTTACTTCCCCTTCCCCTACCCGTTCAATAAGATGATTACATTCGCCGACGAAAATGGGGAATTCGAGGTGCACGGGCTCGCCCCCTACCCATTCATACCCGGTGCAGGCGCTGCCGGTGGCGGGCTTGTAAGGTCGATGTATGTCGCTGATGCGTGGATCATAAATGAGACTACAGGAGAGATAGAGTACGCTCCCAACCTAGGCATTTACGGTGCTAAAGCTCTCCCACCTAGGGTCTCGCCGCTGACCCATCCTGAGCACATTACCGTGGTGATTAACAGGTTCTACTCTATCACGCTCCTCGACCTGGTTAACCCCAAGGAGGGTAGGCCAGCTATAATACCTGACCCCCGAGTAGTGGCTTATGGAGGAAGCCCCAACTGGTTCTTCGGCATGGGCGGTGTTCTCATGACACAGGACTTTGACGCTAAGGGAGACCCACTATTTTACGGGGTATACTACAATGGCTATGAGACTGCAGGTATAACCTTTTTCATGCCTAAGAGCAGGGCAGCCGTGATACTCAGGATAGGCGGGCTGGCACGGCCCGCTGGAGGACGCCCTGTCATGGTGCTCGTTAACGCATCAGAGGAGTGGCCAGAGGGCAGGGGGATAACTAAGAGTATACTACTGAGGCTGCCAGCGTTCAGGTACGCGAAGGATCTATTGCTCATGACTAAACACAGGTACGAGAAATTAAGAACGAGGGGCATTCGCTGCTTAAGCGTTGAGGAGAAGCTCAAGCTAGCAGAGGAGCTATTAAAGAATGCCACTCAGTTATTGAGGGAGAAGAGGTACAGCGAGGCCTACCCGCTGGCCTTAGCTGCGTGGAGCGTCGCCGAGGGGGCCTACGAGGAGGTGATGCCCTTGATTGAGGACTCATCTAAGACCAGCCTCTTCTTCTTCGCACTGATAATACCAGCAGCCCTATTCCTGGAGAGGCTCACCCTCCACATGGAGGGTAGGAGGAGGGTACTATCTACGCTGGTCATAGGCTCTGCCCTGATTGCGGCGTTTGCTCTCGTACATCCAGCATTGCACGTGATGATGAACTCTATAATGGCAGTTCTAGGGATGCTGGCGTTCCTGCTATTCGTGATGACGATGGGAGTACTCGTTGATGAGACACAGAAGGTTCTCAGGGAGATATCATATAAGATACTCGGGTTCCACGTAGTCGAGACGGGGAGGCTAGGCATAGCTTCAGCGTCATTCACCGTAGCTCTCGAGAACATGAGGAGAAGGAAGCTTAGGACGATGTTAACTTTCATTACCCTCACAGCGATAGCCCTAGCCGTAACATCACTAACTTCAGTCTCCTCCTACGTGACAGTCAAGGCTGTGACTGTACCCTACAGGCCTGTCTACGAGGGAATGTTGATTAAGTCGGGGTATGGCACGCCGCCACAGGACGTGTACCATCCAATGCTAGTGGAATTAGTTAGAGGGATTCTAGGCAACGAAGTCCACATACTACCTAGGGCGTGGTACTATCCTCCCTCGATAGGGCCTAACGTGGGAGTTATGGCGTTAGTAACCACTAGGAGTGCTATGGCTAAGAATGTCACGTATAGAGTAATGGCTGCCCTCGGGATGACGCCGGAGGACGTCAAGTTAACACTTGGCCGCTACATGACGCCGGGCAGCAGGCCTTTCTTCGAGGATGAGCTAATGGCGTGCATAATTCCGGACACAATGGCTAAGGTCCTTAACGTCACTATCGGAGACCATGTACTATTCCAGGGGCTGAGGCTCCTGGTAGTAGGCGTGTATAACGCCAGTCTCCTCCAGCTAGATGTTAATGCTACTCGTGACCTCGACGGCATGCCAGTAGCCCCAATCGATCCACACTATGTACAGCAGCTAGGTCTAGGAGTCTTAGTGCCTACCCAGCAAGTCCCACCCCCCGTAGCCTGGTCCTCACTGATAATACTGCCCTACGAGCTTGCGCTGAGGATAGGCGGTTATGTAGCTATGATCTCCGTCAGATTCCCGCCTGGCATAAGCATTGATGAGGTGTTGAGGAGGGCGAGGATTCTATCGCTAACCCTAGATGTCCCCTCCTACACCTCTATAGGTGGAAAGGTCATTAGGATGTCGAAGTACCCGACATTCGCTGTAATGGGCTGGGAGGTCGTCCCCGTGATATTGATCATAGGAGCGCTGAACGTGGCTGTAACGCTCCTCGGTAATGTCAGGGAGAGGGTTAGGGACATCTTCGTATACAGCGCTATAGGGCTCTCGCCGATGGGGGCCATGATAATGTTCTTGATAGAGTCGATGGTGTACGCCAGCCTGAGCATACTCGTGGGCTACTATCTAGGCTTCGCGCTTAACAACGCCTTCCTAAGCCTGGGGATTCTACCCTCCTACTTCACGTTCAACTACGCCTCGATATTCGCGGTGATATCGCTATTAATATTACTGCTATCTGCATTGGTGTCATCGTTATATCCAGCTAGGATAGCTGCAGCTATGATAACTCCCTCTCTCGAGAGGAGGTGGAAGCCTCCAACCAAGCCTAGGGGGAGGATCTGGGAACTCCCGCTCCCATTAAGCCTCCCGTCGCTCGAGGAGGCGATGGGCCTGATAGAGTTCCTAAGGGAGTATTACGAGGGGGCTGGGGCTCAGAAGCCGACATTCACCATTAGGAGCATAGAGTCGGTTAGCTACGAGCCACCTAGCATTGTGATGAGAGTGGCTCTCGCACCTTACGAGATGGGCATAGTGCAGAGCGTTAAGATAGAGGCTATTTACAGCGAGACTGAGAAGAGGTACGCGCTGCTGGCCACCCTACAGCATGAGACAGGGCCTGAGAAGCTGTGGGCGAACTTCTCCTACTACTTTGTGGATGACCTTAGGAAGCAGCTACTGCTGTGGAGGTCACTGAGCGCGGAAGAGCACAGGAAGTACTTCAGGAGAGCCAAGGAGAGAGCTCGATAGCGCCTTATCAAGCTATTCTGCCTGTTATTAAGTCATTTGTCGTAAAATTTATATTCTATAATTTAGAGAGCATTCCCAGCAGGGGGATTGTATGAGTGCTAGCGGTGTTGAGGCTGAATTTAGAAGAGGCTTAACTGTTCGCTCGGCCATCATCGGATTAATACTGCTGCTGCTCGCAGTCCCGGTCTCTGTGATGACGTGGCTTTACACTAGCAAGGGGGGGACTATCAACGCATTCTTCGTCCCATTCCTCTACATCATACTGCTGAACGAGCTCATAGGCAGGATCAACCCCAAGTGGAGGCTTAGTGGCCAGGAGCTGGTAGTGATATTCCCAGCGCTGTTGCTGGTTAACAGCATCAAGTACATGCCTAAGGGCGCGTTATCCGGCGGCGAGGCGGTGATAGGTTTCGTGGAGAAGACGTTGATATGCGCTATCTCAGGCCAGATTGTAGCACCCGAGCTAGCTGACTACTGGAGGGAGATGGTTCCAGCCTTCATGGCGCCGAAGAGCGACTTCGCGCTCAGAGTGATAAATGAGGGGCTTAAGCCCGGCGAGGCAGTGCCGTGGGGCGAGTTCATAGGTCCCATCGCCTACTGGTCCATCTACACTATCCTGACGTACTTCCTCTGCCTATTCCTCGCATTCGGCATCTACGGGAGGAGGTGGGTGGAGGTCGAGCGCTTGCCCTTCCCACTATCACAGCCGATGATATTCGCGATTAACAGCGCCATGGACATAGATGCCACCACTAACAAGAGCAGGTGGTTTGACCTCTCGATAACTAACTATAAGATATTCTGGATAGCGTTCTTCATAGGCGCTATAGCGTCGGCCATCCCGATATTGGGGGAGGTAATACCCCCACTAGCGGTGTACGGGGCCTACGCTTGGGGCGAGCAACCAATACTGTTCTGGTGGCTGCCGTCGATAGCGCCTGGAGCTATGGCGAAAGGGGTACTGCAGGTGGATCAGATAGCCCTGTGGCTACTGCTGCCCACCAACATGTTAGTCACGTGCGTATTAGCATACGTTATCTTCGGCCTCATATATCATGCGGTGGCAGTACAGCTGGGAATAGTGCCATATAACCCCGGCATGGAGTTCCTGTGGAATTGGGAGGATATTCCAGCTAACTGGTATCCGTTCCCCTACAGGGTTATAGGAGTCACTGGCATGATGGTGGGCCTAGGCCTGATATCGCTGTGGATGCTCAGGGATAGGTTCAAGGAGGTGTTTGGAGCGCTGACCGGCCCTGACAGGAAGGAATATGGCTTGTCGCTCAGGGGGCTAGCGCTTTTCGGCCTCGTCGTGATGATCGCCATAATAGTATTCTTCACAGCGAGTGGCGTCCCACTCATAATATCGCTAATAATGTTGATAATAGCCGTCATCTACTACACTGCCCTGGCTAGGGTCACCAGCACGCTGTGGTGGCACGTCGATGACCTGATGGGGGTCGGCGGGTACTCCTACATATACGCTCCCGGCGCGGCGCTGGGCTACTGGCCATGGACTGTGCCTCCCGAGGGCAATAACTACGCCGCCTTCGTCACTGGCATGCTGGCTACGCCATTCGACGACTGCTGGACGCTGAGGGTTAATGGGCTCGGCCCAGGTGGCGCCACAGGTCTCTACAAGATCGTGTACGAGACAAGGACGAACATCAGGGATGTCCTAGTGATGACGATGATTTACGTGGCCCTAGGCGTGCCGCTCACTTACATCTGGGAGATATGGTTCCTGGCGCACGGCGGCGGGATTATGAGGACTAACACGTGGGGCTCCTGGGTGCACTGGTGGAAGACAGGCTATATGATGACAAGTAGCGGGCAGTTAATGCCCATAGGCGCGACACACCCGAACGAGGTATGGCCCTTCGCCCTGACAGGGCTAGTATTGGTACTCATCGTATGGTGGCTCAGGATGAAGTTCGCCTGGTTCTTCATAGACCCGACTGCGCTCACCATGTCGATGGCCGTAGGCCTCGAGTGGACATGGCTCTCAGGCCTAGTAGCCCTAGTGATTAAGCTGATACTAGTGAGGGTCATGGGCATAAGGAGGTTCGAGCAGTTCGTACTGCCAATAGCCACTGGAATAGCGTTAGGCTTCGGCGCCCCGATACTTATCGCGGGGCTCATAGAGTACTTCAATGTCGTAGTGCCTAGGTTCACGGCCTATTACGTGCCATAAGCCCCGAATGTTTTTCCCCATTCCCTAGTACTCTAACAAGATGCTGACTGAGGATTACGCCAGAATAATAAACTCGCTTAAGGGGAGGGTGAAGGAGTGGAAGATCGCCTTAGGAGGTGTTGTGCTCATACCTCTTCACGCTGGCTTTGACCTCCTAATAGTAGGCAAGCGACCTCTAGGATACTCTTCTGATTTTAAGTGGACATTCACGGCATCTGTTATTATAAAGTGGCCGCCCAGCAAGATAGCTGAGGCGTATAGGAGGCTTAAAGCCATGGAGTGCGAGCTACGGGTGGAAGGCTTCTTCAGGAGGCGCTATAGCTTCGTAGAGAGTACAGTTAGGAGGGCGCTATTCCCGAGCATGAAGTTCGATAAGAGGTTGGCGAAGAGCCTGGAGGAGTCACACGAGCTAGCTGACCTTCTCAGGAGAGCTTCCCCGGATGAGCTTTACATATCCACGTACTACGAGCTTAAGCCTGGTAAGAGCGTCGTTGAATGCCTCTTTGAGAGCTTCAGTAGGCCTGAAAAGCTAGGTTGGCTTATAACCGCGTCTAAAGGCCCTGAAGCCGATCTGATCCTCCCCCGAGTCGCAAGAGCTATGTACGATTTACTGGATCAGCTGGCTCACCATTTGAGGAGACTTACGCCTCTCCTGCTGGAGGAGGGTGTTAAGCCTTGAGGAGCGAGGCACAGGTAGCATGGACGGAGAGCCTGAAACTTTACGCGAGCATGATGTTTATCAGTTTCTCCATTTCGCGTAGAGCTATCAAGGTGAGGAGGCTGAGTGGGTCATGAGTAGGAGGGCTACTCAGTGGGCTACTGCTGTGAGCTTGGTAGTGCTAGTGGCGGTGCTCGTGATGCAGGCGTATAGGCAATACGTGCGGGTTGAGGAAGTTTGTGTCGCCTTTGTACAGCACCTGAACCTGCACTGGGGAGAGTGGGGGACCGTAGACTCCTATACCAGGCTGGCTAGGGCTAAGGACTACTCAGACTATTTCAGCCTCCTACTGAAGCATCCTGGGATAAAGCACGACATAAGCATGCCTTACTGGTCGCTTAAGTACTTTGAGGAGAGAGTTCCTGACGCATTAGAGAAGTTGAAAAGGCTTGTTGAGAGGGGGCAGGTCAGGATAATAGATGAGAGCTGGAGCCCCGCGGTCTTGCCGCTTCACAGGCTACTGATTCAGGAAGAGCTGCTCTCGATCAATAAGCACGCGACATCGTCTTACTTTAGCACTAGGGTAGAGGGCGTCTTCCTTCAAGAATCCGCTGCAGGGGAGGCGACTCCCTATATTCTCTCATCCCTGCAGTATTCCTGGACTTGCCTATTCCAGTTCAGTGAGCATCCCTCTCTCCTGGTCGGGCCTGATGGATCTACCGTGCTTAACATAGCTCCTGCCATAAACACCTACAAGTGGTACAGCCCTAGGAACACCCCTGAGGAAATGCGCTTGATGATACTTAGGGCAGCTGAGAAGCTCAAAGACTTCTACTCGCCCCTTCCACCCCTAGTAGTGATTTCAGGAGATTTCGAGGCCGCCCTACCCTCCCACACGGGCATATCCCTAGAGGTGATAGATGAGGCCTTCACGTTACTTGAGAGGGATCCCAGGATTAGAGTTATGACGGTTGAGGAGTATCTAGAGGAGTATGGCGAGGCCCTACTGGCGAAGGTGGGGGAAGTCAGGTGTAGGACCTCAACATGGGCTGACGAGGGATCCATGATAATATGGGCTGCTGACCCCTTCGACATCAAGATACTCAGCGTACTGCTTGAGGCCGAGGAGGCTAGGGAGGATGCCGAGCTGTTAATAGCGCTAGCTGAGGAGCACGGAGTCGGAGTTGCTGACCTGGTCAAGGAGTTTAAGGAAGCTTTACCCCTCCTCTACGAAGCTACTGGTAGCGACGGGGAGGGTTGGAGGCCGACCTGCATATTCAGGAGCTACATACTCAGCCTAGCTACCGAGGCCTTGAGAAAATTTGAATCCATAGCTAGAGCCTCGCTAAGTAGACTGGCGGAGAAGCTTGGCAGGGAGCAGTGCACTGGAGAATGTTTCTTAATATTTAATCAGCTGCTAGTGAGAAGGAGCGAGTGGGTAGAGCTACCTGTGCGGATCTTTCCCTGTAGGGCTGTCCTGGCCAACGGCACGTATGCGCCGTGTATAGCTTCAGAGGAAGGAGTACTAGTATGGGTTACATTAGAGCCGCTGGAAATCGTGAGCGTACGCGTGGAACAGGGGGGTGAGAGCGCCAGAGAGCTCGTTAAGCTAGAGGTTGGAGACCAGGTATACCTGGCCAATGACCTGCTCGAGGTCGAGGTTGACCGGGATGGTGTAGTTAGGAGCTTGAGGCTCATAGGTGGTGAGGAGTTTAGAGGAGAGCTGGATCAGCTAATCCTAGGCGGCAAGGAGCTGGGAATAGCAGATGAGATCAAGCCACTGGTGAGGGGGCCTCTACGCGCCATAGTTAAGTTCACTTGGAGGCCTCGCCCTGCCATGATAGTTGAGAAGTACTTGGAGGTAAGGGCGCACGAGCCCTTCCTGAGGGTAAAGCTTAACATCACATTTCTAAAGCCGA
>QMRZ01000052.1 GCA_003649495.1 Thermoprotei archaeon
GGGCTGAGGCCGTTAAGCGCGGCTACGTAGTCCCCCCCGCGTGCGTTGACGGGCTAGACCTGGCCTATCACGCCAGAGCAGTGATCACGGGCGGGGGGACGATGGCCAGGGAAGCCGCGCTGCTCGGAGTCCCGTCGTACTACACGTTCCCCCTGCGGCTGCGGGTCAGCGAGTACGTCTCAGAGCTGGGCTTCCCGCTATACCACTGGAGGGGCGGCCCCCGGGAGCTAGCTGAGGAGATAGCCGAGAGGGGTCCGGGGGAGTTGGAGGAGGCCCTTAGGAGGGCCAGGGAGCTGGTAAATAGGCTCGAATCCCCCGAGCACGTGGTGCTCAGGGTTCTTGAGAGGATTGTTCAAGCTCGGGGGGGAGCCTGACCTCAACCTCTCTCCCCCTCCTGGCTGACTCGTATATCGCGTCCATGATGAACTGCTCAACTACTGCCTCCCGGGGGTCTATGGGCGAGGGGCCTCCCCTCCTGACGGCCTCAATGAAGGCCCTCATCTTCTCCCTGAATGGGTCAACCTCAGGCAGCTTGATGGTAGTAGTAGTCATGTAGCCCCACTCATCCCTGTAGACCTCGAGAGGCTGCAGCCTCATGCCCCCTCTAGTGCCTAGGAAGAAGGTGGTGCCCAGGGTTTCAGCGTGCATTGCCCAGGACTCCTTGAGCAGCATCGTGCAGCCCCCCTCCAGCCTTATCAGCGCTGCCACGAAGTCCTCCACCTCGAACTCCCTGGGGTTCCACGGCCACCCGCCCTCGACCACCGCGGTCTCCTGAGGCCCTATCGCAGCCTCGGTAACGGCGGAGACGCTCACTGGGCGTGGGAAGCCGAGGACGTACAGGGCGTTGTCGAGCGCGTAGCAGCCCAAGTCTAGGAGCACGCCACCGCCAGCGAGCCTGCGCGTCACGAAGGTAGGCGTCCCCGGGATCCCCCTCCTCCTGCCGCCTAGGGTCGTCTCGCAGTAGTACACCCTGCCCAGGGCCCCCGATGACACTATCCTCCGAGCTGCCCTCAGCTCCGGGGCGAAGCGGGTCTGGTAGCCGACCATGAGCACCCTCCCAGCCCTCCTAGAGGCCTCCCACATCTCCAGTGCCTCCCTCCCGCTGGACGCCATCGGCTTCTCGACGAGCACGTGGATGCCCCTCCTGAGCGCCTCGATGCTGGGCCCGTAGTGCACTGCGTGAGGCGTGCAGATGCAGACCGCATCCATCTCCACAGACTCGAGCATTTCAATGTAGTTTGTGAAGACGTTGTCCCGCGGCACCCACCACTTCTCAGCGAAGGCCCTAGCCCTCTCCTCGACAACGTCGGCTACAGCGACTATCTCAACCTCGGGCATCTCCCTCAGGTAGCGTGCGTGGACGTTAGCAATGCCGCCGGCACCCACTACGCCTACTCTAACGCGCTTCACAGGGCCTCGGCGGGGCGCAGGTAGAAATAAGTGTCGCTGGGAGCGAGCCGCTTTAAAGCCCTGACGTTAGCCTACATCGGAGGGGATGAGGGCTTGGGTGCTGGTGGCGCCCAGGCTGAGGATGGCTAGGCTGCTGGCGGGAGAGGCGGTCGCAGAACTCGCCGAGGTGGCGAGAGGCGTGCTCCTGCCATACTCTCAAGACCTGGAGTGTCATATCAGGCGTTACATCAGCGGGATAATAGGGTGGCCGGAGCTCCTCAGGGCAGTGAGGGGCTCGGGGCTGCCTTACGCGGCCTCGTGGGGGTGGGTGGAGGAGCCGCTCCTGCGTAGACTGAGGTCGCTACGTGAGAAGGGCTTCACACTCACGGTCAAGTGCTATGGCCCAAGCATTGGGGAGGAGGCCGCGCTGACGACAGAACTCCTCAGGCAGGTCTTGAGAGTCAGGCTGATGGGGGAGGTGAATCTGGAGGAGTGGAAGAGGCTACTCAATCGAGGGCGTCACGTGCCTCTCGAGGAGGGATTCGTGACTCTCTCCTCAATACCCGTGAAGGGAGCCGCTGTAGTTAAGGTGTGGAGGTACCCCCCACCTCCCACCGATGCCCTGAGTGTCGACGGCCCTGAGGCCGTCAAGCGCTACGTCGACTACATATTTGAGTACATCATACCCTCAAGCTCTCTCGACGAGGCGTACCTCAGGTGGCTCAGGTCCCAGCCCAATTGGAGGGAGGCTGCCAGCCGCTTATGGGCGCTCGCCAAGAGGCTCGGCATCCTTAAAGCTTAACTACACGCGCCTCAAGTTAGCGCGAGTTGAGGAGGCTACACCTGCTGCTCGCTGAGGCGGGCCTAGAGCTCGTGCCCAGGGAGCTGTGGAGCCACCCAGCGGTCAGGGCTACGGCTAGGCGCAGGATGAAGAGGCCCGGCGAGATACTGCTGGATGTCTCCCTGCACAGGTTCGCCATGAGCGGGTTGAGGGATAGGGAGAAGAGGGGGAGGCCAGATATAGTGCACTTCTGCGCCCTGCTCGCCCTCGGCTCCCTGCTCAATAGGGCTGGGCTCCTCGAGGTGCACATCCACACGTACGGGGGTAAGGTCATAGGAGTGGCGCCCCACGTGAGGCTCCCCAGGAACTACAACCGCTTCGTGGGCCTGATGGAGCAGCTGCTGCTGGAGGGGCGGGTCCCGCCCGGCTCTAAGGAGCCGCTGCTCTGGGTAGAGGAGGGAGGGCTTGAGGACCTACTGAAGAGGGCCTCGCCGAGCAGGGTCTTCCTCCTGAGTGAGAAGGGCTCTCTGAGGACGGCTAAGGCCCTGGCGGAGGAGCTGGTGAGAGAGGAGGAGCCAATGGCGGTAATCGGCTGCTTCCAGGCGGGCGACTTCAGAGACGCCCTATACGAGATAGCAGACGAGGTAGTATCCATATCGAAGGCCACCCTAGACGCGTGGGTTGTCACAGCCAAGCTCCTGTGCTCAATTGAGGACGTGCTAGGCTTAATCTAGTGAATTCTCACACATAGGCCAGGGCTCGTAGACCGAACGTGCCAGCATATAATCATGCGGGGCTCTTCCCTCCACTACTGCTGAGGGGATGCTTAAGGATTGTTACTAGCAGGGCCAGCATCATGAGGCCCGAGAGTAAGGTGAGGGAAAGCTAGGGGTAGGGGGTTCTCCTCACAGCTGGGCATTGTGGGGTCACTATACCTTAATAATCTAAGGTTCTAAACTCCTCATTCACGTGGCTGGGAGGCTGCTGAGAGAACGCGATTAATATCACGTGCCGCTGAGTATACTGTGGCGCGGGTGAGGCTGGGGGTCAATAACTGCTTCGCCGTGAAGAGGTGGCCTGAGCCGCGGGAGTGGGCTGAGATAGTCTCTCACGAGCTGGGCCTCAAGCTCGTTCAATTCTCCTATGACCTGCTGGACCCGCGCTCGCCCAGCCCTGTCATAGACCTCATGGTGGAGGAGATAAGGGATGCTGTGAGGGAGTATGGGCTTGAGCTCCACAGCACGTTCACCGGGCTAGCCGCCTACAGCTTTAACCTGCTGGGCCACCCGAACCCCGTGTTGAGGGCTGACGCGTTCGACTGGTACTCCAGGGCGATCAGAGTGGCTGGCGAGCTGGGGGCTCTGGCGACTGGAGGCCATGTGGCGGCCATGAGCCATAGGGATTGGAGCAGTAGGAGAGAGCGCGTGCTAGAGGAGATCGTGAGCCTAGTCGCCTCTCTCACGAGTATCGCTAGGAGGGCTGGGCTGAAGATGCTGCTGTGGGAGCCCATGCCAGTGCCTCGGGAGCCGCCCCACACGATAAGGGAGGCCAAAGACATCTTGAAGAAGCTGGACTCCAGGTCCAGGATCCCGGTTAGGCTCTGCATAGACCTCGGCCACGCTTGTGCCTGGCACTACGAGGAGGAGAGAGACCTCGACCCCTACGCGTGGCTCAGGGAGCTAGCCCCCCTATCCCCGGCAATGCACGTGCAGCAGACTGACGGCAAGGCTGATAGGCACTGGCCCTTCACCGACGAGTACAACAAAGTGGGCATAATAAGGCCCGATAAGGTGCTGGAAGCGATTGACGAGTCAGGCGCCAGTGAGGCGCTGCTCTTCCTGGAGATCATCCACCCCTTCGAGGCTCGCGACGATAAGGTGCTAGAGGACCTGAAGAGGAGCGTGGAGTACTGGAGGGACTACGTGCCAGCTTAAGCCTGGAGCGGGCGCGTCATTCTTTACCTCTGCTTATACCGTTGGCAGCTCCCTAGGCGCTGGCCATGATGCACCCGACAGTCCTCTCCGCGAGCTTGGAGATCCTCACCTCGCCCAGCCCGCTCAGGCCCGTGGCCAGCGTGTCGTTGAGAGGCCTCACCCACTCTCTCGGCAGCCTGCTCGCGCCTAGCATTAGGCCAACTACGCTGCCAGCTGTGGCTCCATTACAGTCCGTGTCCAGGCCAGCCAGTACAGCGTAGGTGATGGTGCGCGTGAAGTCCCCCTCCCCCCACAGCAGCGCTGCCACCACGATGGCCGCGTTATTCACCGTGTGGACTGGGTGGTACCTGCCGTATCTAGCCAGTATCTCCTCCACAGCCTCCTCCCACTCCAGCCCCCTCCTGTAGAGGGCTATAACGTGCCTGATGGCCTCCGCAAGCCTACTCCTCTCCGGCACAGCCCTCACAGCCTCTTCAACGAGCTTCAGGGGCTCCTCGTGCACGTAGGCTAGCGCTATGAGCGCGGCCACGAAGATCTCGCCGTATATCCCGTTCTTCGTGTGAGATAGTCGCGCGTCCCTATAGGCGTACTCCGCGGCCCTCTCCGGGTCGCCCGGCGAGACGTAGCCCCATAGGTCAGCCCTTATCTGAGCCCCAATCCACTCCCTGTAGGGGTTTAGGAACGTCGCGGTCTCGGGCGGCTTGAGGCCTATCACGAGGTTCCTGTACGCGGCCCTCTCCGCGGTGTAGGTGAGGTGGTAGGGCAGCATTCTGAGCCATGCCCCAGCCACGTCCTCGGTGGTGAAGCGGGAGCCCCTCTCCTCGTAGACAAGCAGGTTAAGCACTGTGTAGTCAAGGTCGTCATCCCTCTCAGCTCTCCTAAGCCTCTCCCGGGTCAGGGGGGCTACGTAGGCTAGCTGCCCGGCGCCGAGCTCGGAGAATGCTGAGAGGGGGAGGTAAGGCCCCCTGAGCGGGTACTCGCCAGCTCTCCTGAGCGCTCTCATAATCTTGCCCCTATCCCACCCCTCGACCGGCTTCCCGAGCATACAGCCAGCACAGCGGCCCAGCCAGGCCCCCAGCACCCTATCCATCAGTTCATCCTGTTCCAGGTCGACCTCGTACCTGGGGAGCCTGCCCGGCCTCTCCAGGCAAATCTCCCTCCACTCGCTGGGCTCGCGATACCCGTAGCCCCGCCTCATCTCTAGCCTCCCCAGCCTCTCGTACAGCTGCATGAGCTCTGAGGCGTTTGATGCAGCTCTCACCTCCTCCCTAAACTCGTCTACGTCCAGGTCGTAGCCCTCCTCAAACCTCTCAATGGCCTCCCAGAGCAGCAACTCCCTCAACTCACTTAATGGCAGGTGCAAGCCCACCCCCACGTGGCTACTGCCTGGGAAGCTTATTTACCTGCCTCTCACGCGGCTGTCAGCGAGGAGGTTAAATGGGCGTGCCCTATGGGGACTTAGCGGTGATGACTGCACGTCAGGCTGAGGCGTGATGTGGATTGGCCTTTCTGAGCCTCGGGATCTGTCACAGGTGGTCCCCGGCTCTTCAGGCCTGCTGCGGCCGCTAATGATATGGCTCAAAAGCCTGTATGGGTGAATACGTGGGAGCTTGGTGATGAGCTTCGGCTTGCCGAGCGGTGAGGAGGGATGCAGATGCTGACTCGACCTAGGCATTACATTTTTATAGAATAATGCTCGAAATCCCCTGTGGCTACCCATAAGGAGTGTATTCATTACGTAAATGGGGTGTGCACGCTCTACAACGTGCCCATGAACCCGGAGGGCCCAGCATGCCCCAACTTCAGGCCTAGACAAGCTGTGAGCATGGCCCCCCCTCCCCCTGCGGTGCCACAGATGCGCTGGTGGCCTCCACTCCCCGGCGCTGGCCGTCGGCTGAGGAAGAGGTATAGGAGGCGGCGAGGGTGGGGGTGGCGCAGCTGGTTTAGAGCCTAGAGCTGTAGCCCACAGCTGGGTGATGGGCGAGGAGCATGGAGAGGAGGTGCATCAGGGTTCTCGTGCCCTGCTACGAGCCCGGGGGCCTTAGCGCTAAGGTTTATCCGCACTGGGAAGCTAAGACCTTCACCATAATCTGCTTGGGGAAGAGAAAGGTCTACAGAGCATGGGTGGTGAGAAGGGGGGAGGGTGAGCTGTTGATACGCCTCATCGAGAGGGAGGGAGTTAAGGCCGCCTTCACGTTATCCCTCAGCACTAGGGCGCTAGAGCTCCTCGAGAAGAGGGGCGTAGCTGTGTTGACAGGGAACTTCACCACGGTCGGTGAGGCTGTGAGCAAGTGGATGAGGGGGGAGCTGTACGTGCTGAAGCTCCTGAAATTGAGGCAGGCCGGGCCGGGGGAGATTAAGCCTCTCGCCAGCTCGACGGCATAGCCCTCGGCTACCTCCGTGACAGGATCCTCAGCATCTCCCTGGCGTTCCCCAGCATCCAGTGATCATTGTTGAAGAACACGTACACCTTGCTCGGCTCCAGGCTGAGCACCCCCTCAGCTACCTCCTCCAGCTCCTCCCCGCTGTAGTCGTGGGCGTACCAGGCGCTCCTGCCGTGCATCCTGAGGTACACGATCCCATTGCTGGATCTAATCCACGTGCCCATTGGGGAGTCCACCGAGACTACTGTAGCTGAGATCTCCCTACAGATGTCCACAGTCTCCTCGTTAAACCACGACTCGTGGCGGAACTCTATCGCCATCCTATGCCCCAGCCCCGCGGCCCTAGCGAAGCTCTTGACTCTCTCGATGTTCGTCTCGGTTGCTTGGAAGCTCGGGGGGAGCTGGAATAGGTAGAAGTCGATTAGGTGGTCGAGTGGCTTAAACCTCTCCCGGAACCTAGCCCACACCTCTAGGGCCTGAGGCGTCAGCCTCCTCCTGTGGGTGATTGATCTGTGAACCTTGATGGCCCACCTCAGCTTGACGCCCTTCCTAGCCCACGACGACACTTGAGAGGGGAAGGGGAACCTGTAGAACGATGCGTTGAGCTCAACGGCGTTAAGCCCCGAGAACCTGACGTACCAGTCAAGCGAGCCGCCGCGGTTCCAGTCGTACATCCAGCCGGAGGTCCCAACGTAGACCTCCATCATCCCTCGTGATTACGTCGGCGCCCTGCCTTATCTGCCCGCCGCTTCAGGAGGCAATGCTTTACGTCCTCCGTATGGGGGATAACTCGTGCCCAGGGAGCTGATACTGGTGGCGCCGAGGAAGCTAGTCGTGAGGGAGTATGAGGAGCGTCCCTTGAGGCCCAGCGAGGTGAGGATTAAGAGCGTCCTGTCGGCGGAGAAGCACGGGACCATGCTGGCCTTCTATAGGGGCACCGCCCCCTTCCTCGAGAAGTACTATGACCCTGAGCTCGGGCTATTCCTGGAGAGGAGGGAGGGGCGCGGGGTCTACCCAATGCACGTGGGCAACATGACGGTGGGGATTATCGTCGAGGTAGGCGAGGAGGTCAAGCGGTTTAGGGTGGGCGACAGAGTCTTCGGGTACCTCCCGATAAGGGAGACGCACACTGTGCCCGAGGATGAGGTGTGGCCAGCCCCGCCAGAGCTCAGCGACGAGGAGCTCGTCTGCGTGGATCCCGCCGTGGTGGCTCTCATGGCCGTGAGGGAGGGGATGGTGAGGCTGGGGGACACTGTCGCAGTCTTCGGCCTGGGCGCCATAGGCCTGATGACGGTGCAGATGGCCAAGCTCTCGGGCGCACTGACGGTCATAGGCGTCGACCCCCTGGAGAGGCGCAGGAGGCTGGCGGAGGAGTACGGGGCTGACGTCACACTAGACCCCTACGAGTGTGACGTCGGCCTAGAGGTGAGGAGATACGTGCCGAAGGGAGTTGACGTCGCGATAGAAGCCAGCGGGTCGTATCAGGCGCTCCACCAGGCGATTAGGGCCACGAGGTGGGGCGGCAGGGTAGTGCCTGTCTCCTGGTACCAGGGTGAGGCGAGAGGGCTATTCCTGGGCGAGGAGTTCCACCACAATAGGCTGCTCCTGATATCGGGCGCCAGGGTTGAGAGCGAGCCTTACAGGGAGTACCCGCTCTGGGATCGGGAGAGGGTCTACGATACGGTGCTGGAGCTCTTCAAGAGGAGGAGGCTGACTGTGAGGGGGCTCCTGCACCCCGTGGTCAAGTTCGAGGAGGCTGTGGAGGCGTACAGGCTAATAGATGAGCACCCGGAGGAGGTAGTGAAGCTGGGGGTGAGGTACGACTAGGCACGGCCCAGCAGCCTAGCCCTGCACTTCTCGAGGCCCCTCCTCACAGCTGTCAGCGCGCCGTCGACGCCCCAGGCCTCATCAGTGTAGGACACGATCCTGTTGAGGGCGTTAAACCTCACGTTAACCTCATACCTCTTCCCCCTCCTCCGGTACACCTCCACCCTAACCCTCACCCCCGGCGGTATCCTCTTAGAGGCGAGCACCTCCCTGATGGCGTCCTCCAGGCCCTCCACGTTCGTGCCTATCGTACACCTCGAGGGCCCCCTCCTGCCTAGCCTCGAGACGTAAAGCCTTATGACGTCGGTGGACACGAGGAGTCCTAAGAGCTCGTCCCGCTCATTCACTACTGGGAGCCCCCTAACCCCCCTCTCCACCATAATGCGCACCGCCTCCGCCAGGCTGCTCGAGGGAGCGACCGTGTAGAGGCGCCTCGACATGTACTCGCCGACCCTCCCCCTAAGCACGCTCCGCCTCTCTCCCGATAGCTCGCCGCGCGTGGCGCGCGCCCTCTCCCTAGTGAA
Source organism: Thermoprotei archaeon (assembly GCA_003649495.1). Lineage (GTDB taxonomy): Archaea > Thermoproteota > Thermoprotei > Thermofilales > Thermofilaceae > B17-G15. Next base: position 8,840 of record QMRZ01000052.1, read on the forward strand.
GGCTATCCTGAGTAGGTCGGTCCTCGTGAGCACGCCCACGGGCCTCCCCTCCTCCACAACAACGACCCTCGCTGACTTGAGCCTCCTCATGACAGCAGCGGCCTTCGCTATGGAGTCGCCGGGCTCCACGACTGGCACCTCCCTCCTCATCACGCGCCTCACCTCCACGCTCTCGCCGAAGCCCAGGGAGCGCAGGTAGCGTAGCGCGTCAATGTGGTAGAACATGCCCACGTAGGAGCCGCCCTTCCCGACCACGGGCACGCCCCTGACTCCACTGCTCGCCATCAGCGCCATCCCCCTAGCGGGCGTGAACAGCTTCTCGGGGATTGACGGGTACCTCAGCATCAGGTGCGAC
>QMRZ01000053.1 GCA_003649495.1 Thermoprotei archaeon
CACCGCCAGTAAGTATGCAAGGGATGCGGGAATCAGGTAGCGCCAGCAGAAGGCTATGAACTGGTCAACCCGAATCCTGGCGAAGGAGGCCCTAAGCACCGAGAGGAGGGCTAACACGAACGCCGACTTTAGGAGGAAGTAGATTGGAGGGAGCAGCCAGCCTAAGCTAGGTGGCGCGGGTCCCAGCGGCCCCCCGAGGAACAGGGCTGCCGCCAGGCCCGAGAGCAACACCATCTCGACGTCCCTTGACAGCCTGAAGAGGGCAAGCCTCCAGCTAGCGTACTCGACCTGCCACCCAGCTACTATCTCCGTCTCGGCCTCGGGTATGTCGAAGGGCACACGCTCAAGCTCCGCCTGGGAAGCTATGAGGTATATTATGAACGCCACCGCGTGGGGCCCCAGCACGTACCACCGCTCGACCTGGCGCGCGACTATGTCGCTTATCCTGAGGCTCCCAGCGGCTAGGGCCACGCTCAGGCACGAGAGCATGAGGGGTATCTCGAAGCCTATCAACATGAGCACAGCCCTCTCAGCTCCTATTAGCGAGTACCTGCTCGGGGGGGCAATGCCCGACGCGTAGACTATTAGGGCGTAGAGGGTTAGGAGCGAGACTACAACCACGAGATCGCCGTCGAAGGACACGAGACCGCGGGGGGCGGCTAGGGGGAGGAACGCAGCTGCCGTCAGGGTTATGACCAGCGCTAGTACTGGGCATGCCGCGAATAGCAGCCTGTCAGTCCCCTCGGGCACGATGTCCTCCTTCGAGAGGAGCTTCAGGAAGTCGGCTAGGGGCTGGAGTATCCCGTGAGGGCCAGCGTAGTACGGCCCCACCCTGTTCTGCAGCCTTGCTACCAGCTTCCTGTCTATCCACTCGAATAGTAGCGCTATTAGGGAGAGGTAGAGGACGCCGGGGTACAGCAGAGCCTCCAACACCTCCTTCCACCACACTCCTCACCACCTCTTCATCCTGGCCAGCTCATCAGTTGTCGTCTCGATCACCCTACCCCTCTCATCTACTATCAACACTCTAGCCGTACAGCATATACACGGGTCTATGCTGCCGAATATTATGGGTATATCCGCAACGTAGACGACCCTATCCCCCCTCGATTTAAGCATTTGCATAGTCGCCATCAAGTTCGCCAGAGTAGGCGTCCTGACCTTATACCTGTAAGGCTTGTCGCTCCCATCCGACCTCACGTAGTGGAGGAGCTCGCCGCGGGGGGCCTCAACCCTAGCCACGTTCTCACCTGGTGGGGCCCTGAATATCGGGGGCACCTTAATCCTGAAATCCCCTGATGGCATGTGATCCAGGGCGTAGAGTATCATGTCTATAGCTTCGAGGACCTCATCCACCCTGACCATCACCCTCCCCCACACGTCACACGTGTCGTAGACAACGACGTTGAACGGCACCTCGTCATGCGCTATGTACGGGTCATCAGCCCTCACGTCGTACTTGACGTTAGAGGCCCTAGCCACGGGCCCGACTGCTAGCAGCTCCCTAGCCTCGCTCGTGCTGAGGTATCCCACGTCGACGGTCCTAGCCCTGACCGTCGGGTCCTCCATTAACACCTTCCTGTAGTACCTAGTCCTCTCCCTCACTCTCTCTAGTGCCTCCCTAATCTTATGAGCGAGCGCGTCGTCCAAGTCCCTCCGGACACCTCCTATCACGTTGTACGCGGTCACCACTCTATTGCCAGTCATGGCCTCTATGAGATCCATCACGAGCTCCCTATCCCTGAAGATGAGCATGAAGAGAGACTCGAAGCCTATCAGGTGGGCCGCGAGCCCCAGCCAGAGTAGGTGAGAGTGGATCCTAGCCAGCTCTTCGAGTATTAGCCTCAGGTACTGAGCTCTAGGCGGCGCCTCCTTACCTATCAGCTCCTCGATGTTTATCACGTAGCACGTCGAGTGGGCTACATTGCATATACCGCATATCCTCTCAATCAGGTACAGTCCCTGCGTGTACGTCTTGTACTCCAATGCCTTCTCGATGCCCCTGTGGACGTAGCTGGCGTCGATATCGACGTCCACCACCTGCTCGCCCTCAACCTTGAATTTAAGCAGGATAGCCTCTGGGTGAATCGGGTGCTGAGGCCCGACTGGGAGGTAGAAGGCCATGGCATCACCTCAGCGGCTTGGGGTGCTCAGGCCTGTAATCCTTCCTAAGCGGGTAAACCCCCTCTGGCCAATCCTCTGGGAGGAAGGCCCTCCTCAGCCGCGGGTTCCCCTCAAAGATTATGCCCAGCATCTCCCACGCCTCTCTCTCGTAGAGCTCAGCTCCCCTGAAGATGTCCACGACGCTGTCCACCCTGGGATCGTCCTTAGGCACTAGCGCTTTTACAGCCACCGAGATATCCCTCCCCACGTGCGCTATAACCTCAAAGTGATCGCCAGCATCCACCCCCGTTATGGCTTCGAGGAAGTCCACCCCCATGTCCTTCAATGCCTTCAACACCTCCTTGTAATGCTCACGATCCACCACTATCGTTACCCTCCTAGCCCTCTGAATCTTGACTTCCTTTAGTACGCCGCCCAGCTTCTTCTTGAGCTCCTCAACTATCTCCTCCTCTCTCATCACACCTCACCCCTCATGATCTTCTTAGCCAGCACGTCGATAGCCCTGATTACCGCCTCAGGCTTCACGGGGCATCCCGATACGTACGCGTGTACCGGCAGCACCTTATCAACCCCTTCATAGACATTGTAACACTTATCGTAGACCCCCCCGCTTATGGCGCAGGTGCCCACTGCCACTACGAACTTCGGATCGGGCATTTGCTCGTATATCCTCACGAGCCTATCCCTCACCTGCCGACTCACAGCCCCCGTTATCACCAGGATATCCGCATGCCTCGGGCTCCCCCTCAGCAGGACGCCGAATCTCTCAACATCGTAGCGGGGCGTTAGGGCGGCCAGCACCTCAATGTCACACGCGTTACACGCCCCCGTGTTGATGAAGAGTATCCATGGACTCCTGCCCCTAGCCCACCTCACGAGTCTAGCCAACAACCCCATTACTCGGTCACCGCTAGCGCTATCGCCGCCAGAGCTACCAGCCCGTAGGTGAGGGCCAGATATTTGACAACGTCACGCTGAGGGGGTGGGGGGCTGCCCAGCGTGAAGGCGAGGAGAAGGGCCACTACATCGAGTATGAGGAATAGGCAGGCGTACTTGAAGAACAGCACCCTGATGGGCACCCTCTCGGGGGGCAGGTATTCACCACACGCGTAGGGAGCTAACTTATCAGGGCTCTTAGGCGGATTGGGCGCAATTCGCCTGTGGAGTGCATAGGCGCTCAACGCCACTACGAGTGCCGCTACTATGGTGACAACTAATAACGTCATCCCCCACCCCGGAGGGTCTAAGGAACCCCTCTTTTTCTCTCTTTCTCTATCCAGCCACTAGGCCCTCCAGCTCCTTCAGCAGCTCCCTTAGCCTCTTCCTGAGGCTCTCTGCCCTCTTCCTCTCCTCCTCCAGCTCCCTCACGAGCTTCCTCCTCTCCTCCTCTAACTCCCTTATTCGCTTCTCGTACTCAGCCCTTATCTGGCTCTCCGGCACGAATCTCTCTATCTTCGGCTCACCGAATATCAGCCTCTGGCTCTCTTCATCGTACGTGACGTCGACGATTATCCTTATCAGGTCGCCCTTCTCACACTTCAGCTGGTTCACTATAATATTGTATAGCTTCTTGTTGAACTCAGCCACGTCCCTTATGATCACTTCCCTAGGCGCGTACCCCTTAAAGGCGGCCAGCGCTACTCTCCTCATCTTATCGGCGAAGCGGGCGGCCGGGATTATGCCCGTCCTGAGTTCTGCTGTCCTCGCGGCCTTCAGGCTAACGCCCGTGTAGAGCTTCCGGTACTCCTCCACTCTGGCCTCATCGCGGGCGACCTCCTCCTCGCTCACGTTAATAAAGTTAATCTAGCAAGACTTAAATCTTAACTTACCTCCACGCCTCCTCCCTAGCCCCTTCATCAACCCTCACGATCCACGCCCTGCTAGCTCCGGCCTCTAGCGCTGCTGTTGCGACTCTACTGCCAGCCCCTTCATCCACTAACGCTATCAGGGCGCCGCCCAGGCCAGCGCCGCTTATCTTCGCCCCGTAGGCTCCAGCCTCCAGCATGGCGTCCCTAATGGCCTCAAGCTCCGGCAAGCTGACCTCGTACAGGTCTCGCAGCAGCTCGTGCTGCTTATTCAGTATGGCGCCGAGGGCCTCCATGAACGTAGCACCGGGCTCCAAGCCGATCTCCTCCAATTCCCTAGCGCTTAAGGATCTCTCCCTTATCAGCTTCAGCGCCAATAGGGTTGTGTGGTGCATTAACAGCGTGAATCTTATCCTATCGGCAGCCTTAGCCTCTACCCTGTCCAGGTAGGGCTCAAGCTCCTCTAGGCGGAGCTCCTCCCACCTGGGCTCCCAATACCTCCTCCCCAGCAACTCCCTAAGCCTCTGAGGGAGATCGCTCATTTCTAGGAGCTGGCTGAGCCCCCTCTCTATCTCAGCCTGTCTCCTCGGGTGTATATCGGCGACTCTGTGCCTGATGCCGGAGTCAGCTATGACTAGGTTAATTGCGCCTAGGGGGAGTTCCTCAACGTGGTAGGGGGGCCTCGTGTGGAGTAGTATCGCGCCGCCGTACGATGAGCCGTACTGGTCAAGCCTGCCACAGGGAATCCCCATTATGGCGTTCTCAGCCTTAAACGCTAGCTCAGCGATCTCCTTCCTACTCAGCCCAGCCCCGTAGTAGGCGTCTAGGAGCTTGAGAAGCGCCACTTCAAGAGCTGCGCTACTTCCCAGCCCTCCCCCAATAGGCACGTCACTGTCCACTACTACCCTACACCCCCTCCTTACCTCGTACCCGGCTTCTCGGAGGGCTATTACCACAGCCCTGAAGTAATCCCCGAACCAGCCGCCCCCCTTGAGCACGGGCTTAAGGGGGAAAGCGTCGACGTGCTCCGCCCCCTCGCGCTTCAGGTTCAGGCTGATTATCTCGAAGCGGTCCGGTAGCTCCTCGACCACTGCTGCGTAGGTCCTTAGATTCACCGCCACGGGCACTACGGGCAATCCCTTGTAGTCCTGGTGTGTATTGAGGAAATCCGCCCTCCCAGGCGCCGAGGCTGCCCTCACCACCTCGCCGTACTCCTCCTCTATAGCGCGCAGTACTTCCTCCCCCCTCCTGGGAGTCAGCGGCTTCCCGGTCACGCGCTAAAATGAGGCCTCCACATAAATATATGTGAGAGACGTTTTTAGCGCAATGCGTGCGCTGGTGACCGGCGGGGCTGGCTTCATAGGCAGCCACTTGGTGGAGCGGCTGTTAAGAGAGGGCGTGGAGGTGGTCGTGTTAGATAACTTCAGCTCAGGGCGCCTAGATAATCTAGCCTCTGTCAGCGGCTCACCCATGCTCAAGGTAATCAAGGGCGATGTGAGGGACTATAAAGCGGTCAGGGAGGCTCTACGCCAAGTCGACGTAGTCTTCCACCTTGCCGCGAATCCCGAAGTCAGGGTAGGCGACCCTCATGAACACTTCGAGCATAACATCAAGGCTACATTCACGCTGCTTGAGGCTATGAGGAACGAGGGGGTAAAGGACATAGTGTTTGCCTCCTCAAGCACCGTGTATGGTGAGGCGAGCACTCTACCCACCCCCGAGGATTACGGGCCGCTAAAGCCGATATCGGTCTATGGAGCCTCAAAGCTGGCGTGCGAGGCCCTAATCTCCTCTTACACCCACACTTACGAGTTCAGGGGAGTCGCGCTCAGGTATGCTAACGTGGTGGGGCCCCGGAGCCGGAGAGGGGTGGTCTACGACTTTGTGAGGAAACTGCTGGCTAACCCCAGGCGCCTAGTCGTGCTGGGTGACGGCACGCAGACTAAGTCATACATCTGGGTAGAGGATGCTGTTGAGGCCACGGTAACAGCGTGGAGGAAAATGGGCGAGGGGTTTGAAGCCTACAATGTCGGGAGCATTGACGCGATACCGGTCAGCAGGATAGCCGAGATAGTCATCGAGGAGGGGGGTCTCAAGGGAGTCGAGATACACTATACTGGGGGAGTGAAGGGGGGGAGGGGCTGGATCGGCGACGTAAAGAAGATGCACCTAAGCATTGAGAAGCTTGCAAAGCTGGGGTGGCGGCCCAAGTACAATAGCGAGGATGCCGTTAGGATGGCTGCGCGCCACTACTGGCGCTTAGCTAGGGAGGGGCTATTAGAGCCTATGCCCGGGGAAGGCTAACAGCTTTTGACGCCTGGGGTTTCTCTGGGATCAGCTCTCACCAGCAGCTTATCAGTCGCTGACTATCATAAGCCTGCCGCGCCTCCCGCTGCTTAGGTAGAGCCGCCCTCTCCACACGCCAACATAGCCGTTCACGATCCTAACCCTATCCCCTACGCCCACCTCATCTATCTGTTCATTCCATAGGCTCAGGTCTACCTCGCCGCCATCATCCCCCCTCAGCCTAGCTGTACACACTCTAGCCGCGCCATACCTCGTGTTTACTACCCGCACCTCACCCTTACTCACCACGACGCCCTCCACTGTGACCGAGATCATCCCAGCCCTGAGGCTCCTAATGTTCAAGATGTTCGCCGGAAGGGAGGGGCCAGCTCCTTAATAAGGCTCTCGCTGGACTCCAGATTTATTAAGGCTCGCGACCTCCCTTCACGGGCTCATGCCGCCCTGGTCGGTGCACGCGAAGTACTCCGCTAGATTCCTCAGGAGGCTTGGCATAGGGGGCATAGACCCTTCCCTCGTAGACAGGTTGGTGGACGCGCCCTCCTCCCTCCTCCCCACTCTTAGGAGAGTGCTGGAGAGAAGGGATAAGCTGCTGGCTCTCCTCCTCTACGATGACAGACTGAGGCCCCTAGACCCACTCTGCATACATGATTGGGGGGCCTGGAGGGGGCAGATGGCGTCAATTGAGGCTTTGAGGCGTGTAGCGGAAGTCGTATGGGGCCTCCCCGGCGTACTCTTAGTGGATCTTCACCTCTCACTAGATTATGCCTGGAAATGCCGTGAGAGGAGGGAATTCGTGAGGTGGGCCGAGAGCGTTGGCATATCTGAGGAGGTGAAGAAGTTCCTGGAAGAAGTATTTGAGGAATTGATGAAGGAGCGTGAGCTTCAGGAACACGCTGACGGGCGAAAGCACTAGAATTCGGCCTTCTTCGGTGGAGAGGCCGCGAAGCCGTGGTTTATCTTAACTTTATCTAGCACGAGGCGGGAGGAGAGTAATACGTCAGCAAAGATTTATGGTATCGGTAGGCGTATCAACTGAGAAATGAGGAGAGCAGCGGAAAGTCGTAAGTGGAGATCCTGGATAGAGGTCTACGAGGAGATAAGGGAGAAAGGAGATCTCGAGGAGCTGCTCGAGGAGCTTAAGGAGAGCTTCGTGAGGGAGGAGGCAGCGGAGGATGTCAAGAGGGTCAGGGCATGGATAAGGGAGTTTAGGTCAGCTGTTGAGGCCGTGGAGAGGGCTATGGGCCTCAAGGGAGCGATATATCCTAAGGAGTTCGGATCCTTCATAAGGGATCCCGAGCTACACTTGCGAAAGAAGCTCTTCATATACTCTCACGACCTGGCTCGTGGCAGGCTCACGCCCGAGGAGTTCTACGCTAAGGCCCACTCAGCTGTGAAGACTTCCCTGCTCACCAACTCGAGGAGCCTCTACCAGTCCTGGGTATATGCCACCCTACTGCTCCACCTGGCGGAGCGGGGATTCAGGCTCATATACCCCGATGACCTCTACCTGCACTTCGAGCGGTCGGGCAGGCAGAGGGCTGGGATGATACCGCCCAACGCGGTGCTCTCCGACGGATTTAGGGCCGTGAGCCTATTCATTGAGGCGCCCCGCCCAGTGGGCTGGGAGGATACGAGCGACTTATCGAGGGTGTGGAAGCTGTACATTGCGCTCAGACCTGACATGCTGGCTTACGGGGGGAGAGTGCTGAATATAGTGACTCAGGATGGCGAGAGTCCCATCATGAGGCCTGACGTAGTCATAGAGTGCAAGGAGTTGGAGGACTGGTATAAGAGGGCGCGTGAACTCAAAGGACCCATTATAAGGCCGCTGACCGCTGAGGAGTGGAGGAGGAGGTGGATAGAGGGGCTGTGGGACGGCCTAGCAGACGTCCTCGATATTAAGAGGGGAGAGGTTGAGAGGAAGTTCAAGGAGCGAAGAGGGCTGAGGCTCAGGGATCCCCAGATAGTGCTGCTCTACAAGAAGTTCTACGAGCCTAGGAGGATGATCCTAGTGTCAAGGGCTAAGGTGCCAGGTGACGTGAGAGAGCTACTAGAGGGGGAGGGCGTAGAAGTAGTGGACGACGTCAACTTCTCGAGGGAGAAGTTAGTGGCAGTGGCTGACGCGCTGGAGGAGGCAGCTGGGCTTGAGAAGGTTAGAGCCGACTTCGTCGAGCTCACCCCGAGAGCGAGAACCATCCTGCAGGAGTTGTTGAGGGAGGCCAAAGCCCATGGCTTAGATGGCAGCCCCCCTAGGCTCGTGGAGCTGGCGTTAGAGCTTCTGGCCTCGCAGTTGGCGAGGGGCGCGCTTGCGTCCGAGAGCCATTAGGGCTGTCAAGCTGATCTCGGCTGCCACAACAGGCTTCTCGAGCCCCCAGTTAACCAGCACCTGGGGGTGTATCTCCCCCATGATCCCCACCTTCACACCCTCCACTATTATGGAGGCGCACCTCCCACTGATGAAGCTCGGGTGCTCTTCACTAGCCAGGCTGTAGGAGAGGCCTAGCAGCCTCATCAGAGCATCCACTACTGCGTGGATATCGGTTAGTGTCACCTTAGCGTCGGATATCGCGAGTGCGAGCCTCCGCTCCTCCCTAACCATGTTATCCTCGCTCTCATCTATTAGTGCGACATCGCCGCACTCGAATATCCGCTGGGGGTACTCAGCATGTTTACTCCTCGAGAGAACCTGAATCAGCTGTGGTA
>QMRZ01000054.1 GCA_003649495.1 Thermoprotei archaeon
ACTTTAGAAACTTCCTCATGTCCATGGCCGTTAACCCCTACACGTGGAGAACGCGCTAAAGTGGAATTAAAGCGTTACTTAACTCCCCCTCCTCAGGAGCACCCTAATGAGCTGCTTCCTCCCCACCTTAGCCTTAACAGTCCTGATGAGGCCCCAGTCAGCCAGCCTCTTAGCCATCCTCCAGGCTGAGGACCTGGGCATGCCGAGGGCCCGCCTGATCTCGTATAGGTAGGCCGCCCCACCCCTCCTCCTCAGGTAGGCTATGAAGCGCCGCTCATCCTCGTTAAGCCTCATCAGGGTTAACCCGCTCATCCTACATAAAAATCGTTCTGTTGGCTAAGCCATTTTAGGCATCAAGGCTAGCACACTGAAGGATTTACAGCCCGCCTCAGGCGGGCGGCTAGCGGGGGCCTAGCGTACACGAAGCGGGTGGCTCGCCCCCTCCACTCCTCAACCATCACCCACTCGCCAACCCTGCGCGCCCTCCTCAACACGCTGCATATTACCGAGAGGTCGGGAGCCCTCGCCTCCACCCCCATGAGGCGCGCCACATCCTTGCTCTTAACGACGGCCAGCGAGCCCCTATTGGAGCCTAGGATGCGCTTGAGCGCGTGCAGCACAGCCGTTTGTCCCTACCGCTTCATTTTGTTTAGAGCTGTAGCATACTGTATCTGCGGTAGGGACTTCCACCTCGCCCATAAGGACTTGCTTAACCCTACGGGGTCATGGGTGGCTGTCGAGCCCAACGGCACGGGGCTCCCATCTAGATCATGCCCTACGGGGCTTGGAGCGTGGCTCCCATCACCCCGTAGGGCTTTGAAAAGAAGGTTCCAGCAAGCAACGACATCACGATGCCATAGTTCTCCACCCTTGGAGCACTCACCTATTCTTGAGCCGTTGTTGTAGTTTACTGGAGCCTTATGTATTGGACATAGCTTTGAAGTGTTCTTCGGGTCTACAAGGATTACTGGAACGCCATACTCCCTAGCTTTTTCTTCAATAGCTTTCTGAACGCCTCTGAAACAGGCTTGGAAAATCCTGTGGCGAAGCTGTTTATTGCTTATTCTCCTAATCATGTTGCTGGCTGGCTTCTTACCCAGCTTCTCTAGGACGATAGCATATTGCCTTTCATGAGCAGTTCTAACAATTAGATTCGCTATCTTCCACTTGATATCATTTTTCTTCTTTTTCTCCTTAAGTTTCCTTAAAACTTTCTTCTTAATCCTTGACCTCTTACCGTATAGCTTATCATACTTCTCCTGTACCTTCTTCCTACGATAGTAGTAGCCGAGAACGAGCTTCTCGGTATTAGTCTCAAAGAGGTAAGCGATACCGTCAACTAGTGTGGTAACGTTGTTCTCATTCACATCAACAGGCAGGTAGCCCCTAGGCTCGTACTCTTTGGTCTCCTTGGCGAAGGTTAGGCAGATAATTAGCTGTCTGTTTCTCTTGTCAAGCCTTATTTTGGCCTCGGAAGCTAACTTCCACTCACGATTAACGTACCTCCAGTACTGCCTATGAGGTTCAAGCTCTACCCTTACCCATCCCCTATGCGTGGCTATTCTAATAGAAGTTAAGCTATCTGGTCTCCACAGGTGGTCGTCGAGCCAAATAGAGACTTTCCTAACCTCTGGGTACTCTCTCTTGGCTAGACCGCGCTTCTTTAGCCTCAGGAAGCTCTTAACCCTAGCGGAAGCATCCTGACATGCTGTGTAGACGTAATGAGATGGTAGTTGAGGATATAAGCTCCTCATCTTGTGGTACTTCAAAGCCTTGAGCTTAGTGAAGCTCTTGACCTCGCTTCTAACAGCATAGAGAACTAGTTGCTCAACCATGTTACGATACATACCCTCAAGCTCAACGAAGGCCCTAAACACCTTTCTTGATAGTTTTACGCTCTTGATAAGAACTGTCCTTAATACTCTAGTCATTCTTCTCAACCTCCTCTAGAAGCTTCTTAAAGCCCAGAACTAACCTCTTCTTCTTATGACTCCTCATACCGTAAAGTTTACCAGCAAATGAGGTAACTATCGTTAACAAGTCTTCAACCAATTCTTGATAAGCATCTTTAGGCTCTTCACCATAAATAACTTCTATTCTAACGCCATACTGCCTAAAGAAGTATTCTAAGTACTCAAAGCCGAATCTCGTTAATCTATCTTTGTAGGTAACTACAATTTCATCTATTTGCTTATTCACTACATAGTTAAAGAGCTTCAACAACCCTCTACGATTAATCTTAAGTCCACTGGCTACATCGCTAAGTACATCAACCACCTTGTATCCCTTAGCTGAACAGTACTGGGTAAGGTACTGTACCTGTCTTTCAAGATCTTTCTTCTGGTCTGAGGAGCTAACACGGGCATAAATAACTGCTCTAACCTCTCTAGCTTCTGCTTTCCCACATATGATCCTTTCAACCTCGCTCTCTGGAATCATCCACCTACCAGTGGGTGTCTTTACCGCTCTAATTTTACCAGAGTAAATCCACCTCTTTAGAGTAATGAAGCTAATGCCAAGACGCTTACATACTTCCCTCGGTGGTAGCAACCTCTCTGTCATCTGCTATTCTCCGATACAAAAAGATATAGTTTGAAATACTTAAACGTTTCCGCCCCCTCCACAGACCTCCCATCCATGTCGAGGAGCCTGCGCCTGTGCCGCGCGCCCATGAGCCCCTCCCTCCTCTACGCGGGCACTTTAAAGCTCGAAAGCGGGCGGCGGGGGTCAAGCTTATTTATGCGCGAGGCGCGGGGACCGCCGTGGGGGTTAAAAGGCCGGGCTACAGGAATGTCGTGGCTCTCGGCTTCGTGAGCTTCTTCACGGACATGTCCACTGAGATGATACTCGGGGTCCTGCCCGTCTACCTCGTGGAGGAGCTGGGCGCCACGAGGGCTGTGCTGGGCGTAATAGAGGGCCTGGCTGAGCTCAGCAACTACGTGTTCAGGATGATATCCGGCGCCGTATCCGATAAGGTGGGGAGGAGGAAGCCCTTCGTCTTCGCAGGCTACCTGATATCCAGCGTGGCGAAGCCGCTCTTCGCAGTCGCCACCTCGTGGCTCGACGCGCTCATCGTCAGGGTGATGGACAGGGTGGGGAAGGGCGTCAGGACTTCCCCCAGGGATGCGCTGATAAGCCAGTCGATAAGGGAGGAGGAGGCTGGCAAGGCCTTCGGCATACACAGGACTCTTGACCAGCTGGGCGCGGTGCTGGGCCCCCTGCTCGCCTTCATCCTAATACCCCTGGTCGGCGTCAGGATGGTGTTCATAGCCTCCTTCATCCCAGCCCTGGTCGCCCTAGCCGTGCTCGCGGCCCTGGTAGTCGAGGTTAGGACCCCGCCTAGGGAGTCGAGGCCCCTCGAGGGGCTCGGCAGGGTGGTGAGGGGCAAGTTCCTATGCCTGCTCGTCGCCCTGGCGCTGTTCAACCTTGGAGCCTACAACTTCTCCTTCGTGCTGGTGAGGGCTAGGGAGATGGGAGTCGCGGTGCTGGCGGCGCCCCTCGTCTACATGCTCCTGAACTTGACGCACACCGCGATGGGCGTGCCCTCAGGCCTGCTGGCGGACAGGGTGGGGAGGGAGAAGACGCTGCTGCTCTCAATGCTGGTCTTCGCAGCCACCTCCCTCATGCTCGCCTACCTCACGGGGGGCTGGGCCTACGGGATCGCCATAGCCCTAGCCTTCGGCGCCTTCCAGGGGATATACGACACCGTGTCCAGGGCGGTGGTGCCCCGCTACGTGCCTGAGGAGCTGAGGGGCACTGCCTATGGCGCGTACTACCTGGTGGTGGGCGCATCCATGCTGACCGGCATGTCGATAATCGGCGCGCTCTGGGACTCCATGGGGAGGGTCACCGCCTTCACCTACAGCGCCTGCCTAGCCCTGGTGAGCGCCGCCCTCCTGTACGCCACAGTAGTTAAGTCCAGCTCCTGAAACTAGGCTCATAGCGTGTCCGTTAGCGTATCGCCGCCCCGTGTGCGGCCTTCTCTGGAGGTGATGTAACCTCACGGCGGAGCCTTCTCCCCTGACCACCCTTATTACCTAGTTCACCTAGATTACCCTGATGACCCTGGTGGTTAAGAAGGTGGATGAGAGGAAGCTGAGGGAGTTTAAGGCCGAGGCCGTGAGGAGGGGGCTCACGCTGTCTCAGGCGATTGAGGAGGCGATAGACCTGTGGCTCTCCTACAGGCCGCTCCGGGGTGAGGCTGACGCGGATAACGCGGCGTACGTGAGGGAGAGGAGGAGGCTTGAGGCGTACCGGGGGATGTATGCGGTATTCGCTCACGGCCGCTTCATAGGCGCGTACAGAACGCTAGAGGAGGTTACAGCTGCGCTGAGAGCGCTGAGCCCCAGGCCCAGGCACGCGGTAGTCGTCAAGGTTGGCGAGGATGAGGGGGGTGAGCTGGAGTGGTGGGGAGGCTCTATGAGGCCATGAACTGCTATGAGTACAGGCGCGGAGCCCTACACGAGTACCCAGTACTCAGAGTGAGGCTACATAACCTCTTGGGCGAGGAGCTAGACCTCGAGCTGCCCATCGACACGGGCTTTGAGGGCTCAATATTGTTAGATCACGAGACCTACGAGTTCTTCATGGTAGGCGAGCTGCCCCGCAGCGCGTGGAGGACGTACCGCACCCTAGTAGGCCCCATACCCATGAGGACGGCGCGCGCAATAGCGGTAATCGGGGATGAGAAATTTGAGGTGCTCGTAGAGACCCCCCTCTACGGGGGCGGTAAACGGCTTATGGGGCGAGAGCTCCTGAATAAGCTCGTCCTAGTGCTGGACGGCCCGCTAAAGCGCTCTTGCGTGGCTAGGAGGCGGGAGCCAGCCTAGCTGTTCACGGCTACCGCTCCCGTAGTTAAGAGGGCGGCTAAGGGCTTGAAGAGAGAGCCTCGTGGACCAGCTGGGCCAGCACATCTCTCTTCACGGCAGCTGCCTCATCGAGCACCCTGGAGACGTGCTCCTCGAGGACCTTCCTCACGTCAAGCCCCATCTTGAGGTACCTCTTCGCCTGAGCTACTATGGCCAGCTCGTGGGCAATCCTCGCGACCCTCGCCTCCAGGCTAGCCGCTTCCTCGAACTCCTTTCTAGCCCTTTCCAGGCTCTGCGACGCGTCTCCAAGCTCGTGAGCTAGAGTCAGCAGGAGCGTCCTGCCGATGTCGCAGTCCAGAGCCTTAGCCAGCCTAAGGGCTATCAACGTCTCCTCAACCACGTGTGCGCTCAAAGCCTCCAACAAGGGCGGCGGCACACCTCTCCCAAGCCAAACCCTATTAACCTCAGCCTTCAACACCCCGATTAATTTGAGGAACTCCTCCACACAGGCTAGAGCCAGTTGCTCCAAATTTCGTTACCGCCGTCCATCCATGTCGATGACATACAAATCGGAATGACATATCCTGTAGCTGGCATGAAGACACATGTTGGGGAAGGCCACCCTCATGTCCGCGGCAGGCGGGGACAGGCCATTAACAGATCCGTGGTGCGGGGGCCGGGATTCGAACCCGGGCAGGCCTACGCCAGCGGATATCTCAGCGAGCCCTTAAGTCCGCCCCCTTTGTCCTGACTCGGGCACCCCCGCAGGCATTAGTAGATCGCCTCAAGCCTCTTAAGATTTTCTAGCGCAGCTTCATGAAGCTCACACCTGCTGGGCGGGCTCATCAAGTTGAGCGCTATGCGTAGTCCTCGAGGAACAGCAAGGAGTACTCCCTCTCTAGGCTCTCGATTACGGGCAGCATCTCTCTTTCACGCCTCCTGAATACCGCCTTACAGCCGTAGATCTTTGAGGCAGCTATGACATAGCAGTCGGTTAGCGCTACCCCGTACCTCAGCTTCACGCGCCCAGCCTCCAGGGCCAGCTCCAGGTCTAGCCCCTTCACCTCTGCTGTGGGAAGCCGGTATAGCCAGCCCACGAGCTTTGCAGCCCTAAGCTCCGCGTCGCTGAGCCCCAGGGCCTTGTAGATCCTAGCCGCCACCACGTAGGTCTCGGAGAGCACGGGGTGGAGTATGATGGCTGTGAGCCCGCCTGCTAGCAGCGCGCTGAATATCGCCTCGGCCTGCTCGTGGTACTCTCCACGCTGGTCGATGTACTCCACTATCACGCTCGTGTCCAGTGCCACCCTAGTCAAGGCTCACGCCCAAATCCTCCAGCAGCCTCCTAGCCTTATCGCTGAGTCCCTTCACGCGCCTCAGGATGGGGCTGGTCACCTCGGGCCCGGCCTCGACGAATATCTCCTCGGGCGGCTCCTCCACTGGCTCCAGTACTATCCTCTTCCCCTCCACCCTCACCCTCAGGACGGTGCCTGGCGTGAGCCCGAGCGCCTCCCTGACGGGCTTGGGGATTACCACCTGGCCCTTACTCGACACAGTAGTCCTCAGCACAGTAGTAAGATTAACATCTTACCTTAAAACTTACCCTATCTGGCCAGCTCGTAGTACACCTGCCTGGCATCCCTGAGGCTCGTCGACCTCCTCACGAGCCCTCTGCGCAGTAGCTCGGAGAGCGCGTACCTGACGGTCCTCTCGGGCAGGAGGGTGAGCTCCGCTATCTCCCTGGCGCTCATGGGCCCCTTCAGCTCTAGCATCTTCAGCACGAACTTGGCGCTGGGCGGCATGTCAGCAGCCTCAGCCGCTATCTTCTCCCTCAGCGTCTCCCTAACAGAGGGCCGTGAGGAGACCTTGACTATCCTGATGGGCCTCTCCGACCTGGAGATGGTAACCTCGCGCCTCACCTTGACGCGCTTGCCCCCGTCTGCGACCACCTCGCAGGGGTGCCTGCTGGACACGTTCTTGATGACTATCCTCGACGTGTCAGGCACTATTAGCGGCCTCTTCGAGGGATCCACGCTGTTCACGGGCACTACCTCGAGGACGCGCGCCCCCTCCAGGACTACGGCGCCCCCAGCTGAGAGGGCGTAGGCCGTGGAGCCCAGAGGCGTGGCAACGAGCACGCCATCAGCCCTATCCATCCAGACTAGGTCGCCATCAACGAGGAGCTCGTAGCTCATCAGCGTGGCGCTCCTGGAGGGGAAGACCGCGATCTCGTTCATCGCGTACACCACGGTGGAGCCGTCCACCACGCCCCTCAGCCTCGCGTGAGTGGCGAGCTCGTACTCCCCCCTCCTCAGCATCTCTAGGGCACTCCCAAGCTCGTCGAGGCTTATGGAGGAGAGGTAGCTGACGCTGTTCCCCAGGCTCACCCCCAGGATCGGGGTATCCGAGTCCCCCACCGCCTGGATCGCGTCCAGTATGTCCCTGTCATCGCCAATTGCGAGGACCAGGTCGGCCGATGCCGGGTCCTCCACCTGCATCATGCCGTGGGCCGCCACTATGCTGGAGACCTCCCTCGCCTCCCCCCCGCTCACGTGCCTACCCACCCACACGTAGACTCTATCTAGGGGCATTGCTTGCACTCCCACTCCACGCGGTGTATGCAATTCTTGCCGGTAGGGAGTCCCTCTTAAGACCTACTGTCAATGGCGCCTGATGATAAGCATCGAGGAGGTCAGGAGGCTGGCGAGGAGCAAGGGGGCGGTGATACTGGCCCACAACTACCAGAGGCCAGAGGTCCAGGACGCCGCCGACTACGTGGGCGATAGCCTGGGGCTCTCGATCAGGGCGATGGAGGCGGAGGCAGAGCTCATAGTCTTCGCGGGAGTCGACTTCATGGCTGAGCAGGCCGCGATACTGAACCCCGGGAAGGTTGTGCTGCACCCGGACACCCAGTCCAGGTGCCCGATGGCAGCCATGCTAACGCCCGAGGTTGTCAGGGAGTACAGGGAGAGGTACCCGGGGGCCCCCTTCGTCGCCTACGTGAACACGCTGGCTGAGGTGAAGGCACTGGCCGACTACGTGGTGACTAGCAGCAGCGCAGTCAAGCTCGTATCGCAGCTCGACGCGGACACCGTGCTCTTCGGCCCCGACAAGAACCTGGCGGACTACGTGGCCGAGAGGACTGGGAAGGAGGTCGTGCCGGTGCCCAGCTACGGGCACTGCCCCGTCCACGTGGTGATAACCCCCAGCTGCCTGGAGAGGGCTAGGGAGGAGCATCCCCAGGCCAAGCTCCTAGCCCACCCCGAGTGCCTCCGCGAGATCAGGAGGGAGGCCGACTTCGTGGGGAGCACCAGCCAGATGGTTAGGGCCGCCGCGGAGATGGGCGCTGACGAGTACATAGTGGCGACGGAGGTGGGCCTCCTCCACAGGATAGAGAAGCTCGGGAAGAGGGCCTACCCGGCGAGCCCCTACGCCGTGTGCGTGGACATGAAGAGGATAACCCTGGAGAAGGTCGCCAAGTGCCTGAGGGAGGGCACCGGCGTGGTGAGGGTTGAGCCGAAGGTGGCGAGGAGGGTGAGGGAGGTGCTCGAGAGGTCCTTCGAGCTGATGGGGGTTGAGGTGCCTTGGCGGAGGAGCTAGCCTACAGGAGGATGCTGGAGTGGCTGGCCGAGGACATCCCCTTCTGGGACGTGACCTCAGAGCTCATACCCGAGGGCTGCAGGTGCCGCGCAGCGATCATAGCCAAGGAGCCCGGCGTGGCCGCCTGCGTGGAGGAGGTGGCGCACTTCCTGAGGAGGATGGGGTTTGAGGTCAGGGTGAACGTGAGGAGTGGCGGGGAGTTCAGCAGGGGGGACTACATCATGGAGGTCTGGGGCGACATGAGGAGGCTCCTACAGGTTGAGAGGCTCATACTCAACGTGCTCTCACACGCATGTGGCGTGGCCACCGCCACTAGGAGGGCTGTGGAGGCCGCGAGGAGGGCTAACCCCCGGGTCAGGGTGGCGGCAACCAGGAAGACGCTGCCCGGCCTCAGGTACTTCGAGAAGAGGGCTGTGGAGGCTGGCGGCGGCGACACGCA
>QMRZ01000055.1 GCA_003649495.1 Thermoprotei archaeon
CTATTTACGTGTAGTGCTCGGCTAGCCGCCGCTACCCAGCCACCCATGCCTGGCTAGAGCCTCCACGAAGCTGTCGAAGTCTCTGGGGGCCAGCAGCAGGTAGGTCCCATCCCTCTTCCTGAGGGCCACCACTCTATCGCCCAGCGAGGCCATGAACGCCTTAGAGCCGTTGGAGAGCTTGAACCAGCCCACCCGCCAGCCCCCGAGCGAGGTCCCGGATAGTCTCACTGTGGGCTTCAGGCCCGCGTCCTCCCTCAGGTCGACCACCTTGACCTCCTCCACCTCTCCCCTCGACGCTGACTCGCTGAATAGGAGGTAGGCGCGCACCACTATCTCGTCCCTGGTCACGCGTATCTGCGCTGGCGATAGCAGGATGAGGGCTATGAAACCCAGCACTGCGGCCAGCAGGGCGAGTAGAGCCCAGGCCGCGGGGGGAGGGGGTACGGTGAATGTCTCAGCCATGAGCGCCCTCATCCCCAATGGGCGCTACGCTCATAAAGGTAGCGGGTAATCCCTGGAAATGTGGCGTCGATCGCGAGGCTCATACTACTGCTAGCGGGCCTTGTGCTGGCAGCGGCACTGCTGCTGGTCGTCGTGAAGCTGGTAATCCTCCTTCTCCCGGCGATAATCGTGGCAGCCGTGGTCTACCTCCTCACGAGAGATGAGGGGAAGACCGCCTTTGCCTTCCTCGCGGCGGCAGCGGCCACCATACTAGCTAGGCTACTATAGCCCTTATTAGCGTCGCCACAGCGTATAGCCTGTGAGCGACCTGGTCGTGCTAGGCGGGACTAGCGGCGGTCACATAGCCGTCATGCTGGCCCACCTCCTGGGAGCTGAGCTGGGCGAGGTGGAGGTGTCCAAGTTCCCCGATGGGGAGACCTACGTGCGCGTGCTGGCCGACGTGGAGGGGAGGCGCGTGGTATACGTCAACTCGCTCCAGAGGGGGCCTAATGAGACGCTCGTGGAGACGCTGCTCACGCTGGACGCCCTGAGGGATCTGGGGGCCCGGGAGGTCCACGCGGTGGTGCCCTACATGGCGTACGCCAGGCAGGATGAGAGGTTCAAGCCGGGCGAGGCGGTGAGCATAAGGACGGTCGCCAGGCTCTTCAGGGCCCTGGACCTGGACTCCATATATACAGTCGACATGCACCTCCACAGGATAACCGACCCGACCGAGCTCTTCGGCGCAGAGTTCCACAACTTGACGGGGGTCAGGGAGCTGGCCAGGTACGTGAGGGAGCGCCACGGGCCCCTGGGGAATGCGGTAGTCATAGGGCCTGATGAGGAGGCGGAGCAGTGGGCCAGGATCATGGCAGAGGAGCTGGGCGGGCTCGAGTACGCAGTGCTGGAGAAGAGGAGGGTCTCGGCCAGCGAGGTCTTAGTGGAGGCTAGGGGCGTCGACGTTGAGGGGAGGCTCGCCCTGATAGTTGACGACATTATAAGCACTGGCGGCACGATAGCTGAGGCTGTCAAGGCGCTCAGGAGCCTGGGGGCTCGCGACGTTATTGTGGCGTGCGTCCACCCACTCCTAGTCGGGAGGGCCTACACGAGGCTGTTAAGGCTGGGGCTCAAAGACCTGGTTGGGACGGACACCGTCCTGAGCCCCATAAGCAGGGTCCCGATAGCTCCTGCCATAGCCGAGGCCCTGAGGCGCGATCTCGGCCTCTAGTAGGGCGCAACTGTTTTCAGTCCTAGTGCTACTTCATTAGCGTGGTGTTGATCCCCCGCCCAGCCTTGCTGTTAGCCGTCATGATCCTCGCGTCCAGCGCGAGCTGTTTACCAGTGGCTGTCAAGAACCGGGCCGATGTGGCCATCGAGAACTACCCCGTGTTCGTAGTAGTTGAGAGGGAGGCGTTGCTGAGAGAGGGGATAGATCCATCATCCATGTGCGTGGTGGATGAGGCGGGGAACCCGCTGCCCTTCTGGGTAGTGCCTCAGACCCTCAACACCAGTAGGGTGGCGATGTACGTGCTGATACCCTACCTGATGCCGAGGGAGCAGATGGCCTTCTACATCACGAGCGGCGGCTGCGAGCAGAATCCAGGAGATCTGTTCACCTTCTTCGACGACTTCAGAGACCTGGATCCCCGCAGGTGGATCATAGTGTCCTCGCCGAGGGTGCTGAACATCACGGTCAAGGCCCGCGGGGGCCTGTACATCTCCGGCAGGTTCGCCGCCACGCAGCAGTACCTCAAGGTCCTCTCACAGCCGCTCACGCCGCCCTTCACAGTTGACGTCCTAGTGACGCCGCTCACGGGCTTTGATCACGACGCGTGCCTCGACGTGTACATCCTCGGGACGGAGGTGGCGCACCCCAGTGAGGCTAGGGGCGCGTACATCCACGCGTGGGGCTGGGGATCCCCCCTCAACACCTCTGGCACAATAGCCTGGTACAGGGTCGCAGGCCCCTCCGGCACGCCCGAGTTCCTCTGGGACGTGACGACGTGGGAGGAGGGCGGCAGCTCTCCCGTGTGGGAGGCTGGCGAGACTTTCCTGTTCAGGATAAGCGTCTGCGCAGAGGGCGTCCGCTACGAGGTCTACAGGCTTAGCGAGGAGGGGCTCGAGAGGATTCTGGCTAACTGGAACGGGCTCGGCATAGTTAATGAGACGGTGATAGGCCTTGGGCAGGAGTGTGGAGGCACGTACGGCTTCACTCAGGAGGCGCTCTTCCACTGGATAGCCGTCAGGCCATACGTGTACCCGGAGCCCAGAGTAGAGGTCGGGGTGGAGAAGATAGTGGAGAGCCCCCTGGAGCCCATACTGGAGTTCCTCTCTAAGCCCGCTAATCAGATGCTAGTGGCGTGGGGCCTCGTGCTGCTAGTATTCTCCCTGGTATTCGCAGCCAAGATTCTCAAGGGTGGGAGGGGGCGCCCCAGGAGGTGAGGCGTTAGGAGCGACTTGGACTTAGTAATAGCGACCCTAATATATTAAGGTTATCTTTAAGCTTTAAATAATTCGACAGTCACATTACCCCGGAGGGGAGCATGGCTCAGAAGACTACTACCTACCTGGTTATAGGGCTGGTCGTCGGCCTCATCATCGGCGCGATAATCGGCGTCGCAGTAGCTCCGCCCAAAGGCGTCCCCAAGGAGGAGTATGACAAGGTTAAGTCCCAGCTCGAGGAGCTACAGGCGAAGTACGACGCGCTGAAGTCTGTCCTCGGGACTCTGCCGGAGGATGGCGTGATAAAGCTGAGCGCCTGGAGCGCAGGCTCCCCCGTCGACTACTACAGGGCTGAGAACCTGAAGAGGGCAGCCAAGGTGCTTGAGGCGCTCCTCAGGGCGGCTGGCCTCAACGTGAAGATAGAGATAGACTCGTACTACGAGCACGTCTCCGACTGGGGCGCCTGGAAGAGCAAGTTCGTCGCCGCCTACGAGGCTGGCGAGGCCCCCGACATAATCTCGGGCATAGACATGGCTGAGGCCGCTGAGGCGGGCTGGATAATACCGCTCGACGAGTACATCGAGAAGTACAGCGACGTGCTAAAGGACATACCGGACTACCTGTGGGACGCCTGCAAGTACAAGGGCAAGATCTGGGGCGTCCCACAGGACGTGGCCTCCCAGGTCTTCTACTACAGGAAGGACGTGCTCAGGGAGATGGGGTGGAGCGAGGAGGAGGTAGAGGCGCTGGCCGATAGGATAGCGGCTGGCGAGGTCACCTGGGACGACCTAATGAAGATAGCTAAGGAGGCGATGGAGAGGGGCCTCGTAGAGTGGGGCTTCTACCACAGGCCCAACTGGGGCACCAGCCTGGAGATACCCTACTACGAGGCTGGCGGCGAGTTCTACGACCTGGAGACGGGCAAGCTGGTGCTCGACAAGAAGGCGCTGAAGGCGATGTTCGAGCTCTTCTACAAGATGGCCCAGGAGGAGAAGGTGCTGCCTGACACGATGATAGGCACGAGCTGGAGGCAGATACACATGGGCTTCGTCAACGGGAGGGTCCTGTTCTGGCTGGGAGGCAGCTGGCACTGGGGCGAGTGGCAGAAGGTCGAGTACCACGAGAAGCTGGGCAAGCTGCCTGAGAGCTACGAGTGGGAGAACATAGGCTTCGCCCCCTACCCGGCCCTGACCAAGGGCGGCAGGCCCGCGATGACTACCGGGCCCTGGAAGTACTACATCACGAGCCAGTCCAAGTACCCGGAGATAGCGTTCCTCCTCTGCGTCTTCGCCACCCTCCCGCCCTACGACGCTGATCACGCGCTGACCAGCAGCCACCTGCCAGTCCGCTACTCCACGCTGCACTACAAGCCCTTCATCGAGAAGGGAGGCTTCCTCTACAAGGTGAGCCAGTACGTGGCCAAGTACGGGATAACCAAGCCCATCATGCACCCCAAGTGGGGCATACTCAAGGAGATACTGCTAGAGCACCTCGTTAAGGTTGAGAAGGGCCAGATGACGCCCGACGAGGCCGTCGACAGCGTCGTCAGGGCGGCGCAGGCCGAGCTAGGGGAAGAGCTTATAGTCAGGGGCTGAGGCCTTATAACTGGGGGTACGGGTGGAGATCCGCTCTTTTTTACGTAAACTCCGCCCACGCCGCATGCCCAGGCTCGGCAGGGCTCTGCCCTACATCTACATAGCGCCCTTCATGGCGTACATCCTGATAACTTGGATAGCGCCGGTCGCGATCACGATATACATGGCGTTCACCGAGTGCAGGTGGACGGTCACTAGGATGAGGTTCATAGGCCTTGAGAACTTTATCAGGATCTTCACGCGCGACATATACGCGGTGGACGCGATCTACGTGACAGCGATATACGTGTCCTCAGTCCTCGTCATAAACGCCTTCTTCAGCCTCATCCTCGCGATATTCGTCACCTACTTCGTCGGGAATGAGACGATAGCATCCGCGATAAGGCTAGCCTGGCTGATACCCAGGATAACGCCAGCCGTGATCTACGCGTTAATGTGGAGGTGGTTCATAGACCCGAGGATAGGGCCCCTGAACGCGATGCTGAAGGCCCTGGGCCTGCCAGCGCCCTCGGACTGGCTCCTCACACTACCCTACTCGAGGCTGCTGATGATAGCCGTCAACGGGTACGTCGGCGCCTCATTCGGGATGATCATATACTCGGCCGCTGTCGTCTCGATACCCAAGGACCTCTTCTACGCCGCGAAGGTGGATGGGGCCTCGGACTTCCAGATATGTAGGCACATAATACTCCCCCTGCTTAAGTGGCACATATTCTTCGTCACCTCCTGGCAGGCCCTCAGCCTGCTATCATCGTACGAGCACATCCTGGCGCTGTGGGCTGGGGCTGGCACCGCGAGGGCGGCTGGCGTGGAGGTCTGGGCCCTGTACGCCTACTCCAAGGCCTTCTACACCTCAGACTACGGCTACGGCGCCGCCCTCTCCGTCTTCCTCGTCGCAATAGGCATCATCTTCATACTGTTCTTCTTCAAGGTATTCGGCTTCGAGAGGATGATGCAGCCATCGCGCGTGGAGGTGTGAGCATGGGGGAGGTCAAGTACTCGGTGAGGAAGGCCAAGATCATGGCCCTGCTCAAGATGGCCTTCGTCTACGCAGTGCTCCTAGTGCCGCTGGTGCCCGTGCTGATGATGGTCGCGTGGCTATTCGTGCAGAGCATAAGCGCTGGCCCCACGATGGGCCTAATCCCGAGGGGCATAACGCTGAAGAACTTCAGGTTCCTGTGGAGCGAGATAAGGTTCGGGCTCTCCAAGTACCCGACCATATGGCCTATAGTCATGAACTCCCTGATACTGGCCCTGGGGGTCACGGCGTTCGAGGTGCCCGTCGCCGCCCTCACCGGCTACGCCCTCTCGAGGATGGAGTTCAGGGGGAGGGTGGCGCTGATGAAGCTGATCATAGCACTCCACGCGTTCCCCGGAGTAATACTGCTGATAGCGCTGTTCTACATACTGAACAGGCTCGGCCTATACGGGAAGGGGCTGCTGACCCTGATAGGCGTCGCCCTAGTCAAGGCGGGGCTCGGCGTCCCGATGGATACCTGGATCCTCAAGGGCTTCTTCGACGGGATACCCTGGGAGCTGGAGTGGGCTGCGATGATAGATGGGTGCAGCAGGTTCCAGACGTGGAGGAAGGTGCTGCTCCCCATCATAGCGCCCGGGATCTCAGCCGTCGCGATATTCGCCTTCATGAGCGGGTGGGGCGAGTTCCTAATCGCCTACACCTACATAAAGAGGAAGGAGTTCTACCCCCTCTCCGTGTTCCTCTACAGCGTTATAGGCGAGTTCGTCTTCGTGGACTGGGGGCTCCTGGCCGCAGTGGCGCTCTTCTACATACTGCCCATACTGCTGTTCTACGCCCTCTCACAGAGGACGCTGCTCAAGCTCCAGCTAGTGGGCGGCATAAAGGGCTGAGGCTCACACGTAGGCCTTGCCAGTCTTTTTATCGAATACGTGTATCTTCGACATGTCGAAGGAGAAGCGCACCACGTCGCCCATCGAGTACTCGCTGCCCCTGGCGAGTATCCTGAGCACGATGTCACCGATCCTCACGTGCACTATGGAGTCGCGGCCGAGGGGCTCGACCACGTACACCTCACCCGCCAGGTCGCCATCGCCAATCCTTATGTCCTCCGGCCTTACGCCGAACACTATCTCGCTGCCAGCTCTACCCCTCAGCACGGACGCTATGTCGTCGGGCAGCTTCACGGAGAACTCGCCGAAGTCCAGGTAGAGGTCGCCGCCCTTCTCCACGAGGCTGCCGTCGACGAAGTTCATCGGCGGGCTCCCTATGAAGCCGGCGACGAACATGTTAGCCGGCTTGTCGTAGAGCTCCTGGGGCCTCCCATACTGCTGGAGCCTGCCTTCATTCATGACGGCTATCCTGTCCGCCATGGTCATCGCCTCCACCTGGTCGTGCGTGACGTATATCGTGGTTATCCCAAGGTCCTTCTGCAGCTTCTTCAGCTCAGCCCTCATCACGACCCTCAGCTTCGCATCCAAGTTGCTCAGCGGCTCGTCCATCAGGAACAGCTGCGGCTCCTTCGCGAGGGCTCTCGCCAGCGCAACCCTCTGCTGCTGGCCCCCGCTCAGCTGGCTGGGCTTCCTGTCGAGCAGGTCCTCTATCCTCAGGAACTTCGCCACCTCCCTAACCTTCTTGTCTATCTCCTTTTTAGGCACCTTCTTTATCTTCAGGGGGAACGCGATGTTCTCGTACACCGTCATGTGGGGGTACAGCGCGTAGTTCTGGAACACCATCCCGATGTTGCGCTGCTGGGGGGGCAGGTCGTTCACCACCTGGTCATCAAAGTAGATGTACCCCTTCGTGGGCTTATAGATGCCAGCTATCATCAGGAGCGTCGTAGTCTTGCCACAGCCGCTAGGCCCCAGAAGGGCGACGAATTCCCCATCCCTAATCTCCAGGTTCAGGTTGTCGACAGCCTTAACCCTGCCGAAGTACTTGCAGAGGTTGACGAGCCTGACGCCAACCACCCTCCCAACCCAATAAATCTGTGGGGCCGAGCCTATAAACCATTTTTCAGGCTGATCTCCCACCGACGCCTCAGTCCACACCCCCTCCAGGCAACCTGCATAGCTGGGGAGGTGCAGTGAGCTTAGGCGTGCAGGGCGGCTCATGAGCCTTCACAGGGCAGCGCCGCCCACCGTCCGGGGTGTGGGCTTTAGCCTCAACGGCCCTCAGGCTCTGCAATGTAGTAGCAGTCCCGGAGGTGGAGCCATGGCTGCCCTGGAGGATGCTGTGCCGGCCAGGGCTGTTAGGGGCTCTAGTGCCGCTGCCTCAAGCTCTCCACGCCCACCTCCTGGGTGCTCCCCCCTACGGTGTTAGGATGACTTTCACTTCTTCCCTGCTCAGGGCTTTGCTGAATGCCTCCCTCCCCTGGCTGAGCTTGGCGACCGTCGTGACCACTGGGCGCACTAGTCCCGTCGAGAGGAGCTCTATTGCCCGCTTGAACTCCCTAAATGTGCCGCAGCGCGTCCCGATGATCCTGACCTCCTTCACCACGGCGAGTGTCTGGTCAAACGCGGCCTTGCCCCCCGGCGTGGACTTGATGTGCACTACCCCGCGGGGCTTCGCCAGCCTGATGGCTACGTCCAGCCCCTCGTTCGACCCCGTCTCCTCGAAGACTACGTCGAAGGAGGACTCCCTCTTAAGCGCCTCCTCGAGCTCCATCACCTCAGCCCCCGCTTCACTCACGTACCTCCTCTTGGGGCTGTCCCTCCTCACTACCGCCACCACCTCCCTGACCCCCAGCAGCTTGAGGACCTGCACGGTGAGTACCGCCAAGTTACCGCTCCCTAAAACGGCCGCCCTGTGCGAGGGCTTGACCGGGAACTGCTCGACTGCGTTCAGGACTGCCGCCAGCGGCTCCACAAAGACCCCCACCCTCGGGTCTAGGCTCTCCACGGCGTGTAGCGCGGGCACTGGAGCCACGAAGTACTCGGCCATCCCGCCGTCGAAGTCTATCCCGAGGGTCTTCTTCCTGGGGCAGTGGGTGTAGAGGCCCGACCTGCACACTTCACATTTCAAGCACGAGAAGTTTATCTCGGCTACCACCCTCCTTCCGAGCAAGCGCTCAGGGCCCTCCACAACCCTACCCACCACCTCGTGCCCGGGGATCAGGGGTCTCTTGAAGAGGGGGTATGTGCCCCTGTAGAACGCCTTATCCGTCCCGCAGATCCCCACGGCCTCCATCTTCACGAGGGCCCAGCCCTCAGGAGGCTCAGGCACCTCAACTTCCTCCAGCCTGAGGTCCCAGGGCCCATAGAGCCTGAGCGCCCTCAACCGAACCCCCGCCCGTATACTGCCTGCAAAGGCCTTATTACTCCTCGCCCCCCTCCCTGAAGCCAGGGCGTAAGCCGCGAACC